>CAZAUW010000019.1:0-10111 GCA_964488295.1 uncultured Candidatus Peribacteria bacterium | reverse complement strand
CGAACCGCAGCGCGTCAAGCTTGCCACCGAATTGACGAAGCGCGCCACCGGCAAGACCTTCTACATCCTGGATGAACCGACCACAGGTCTGCACTTCGACGACATTCAGAAACTGCTCGAGGTGCTCCAGAGGCTCGTGGACAAGGGCAACACGGTGCTCGTGATCGAGCACAACCTTGACGTGCTCAAATCCGTCGACCACATCGTCGACATGGGCCCCGATGGCGGGAGCGGCGGTGGCCGCATCGTCGCCACCGGCACGCCGGAGGAAGTGGCCAATGTGACCGGCAGCTACACGGGGGAGTATTTGAAAAAGGTCCTGGGGAAGAGAAAGAAATAGCATTTTAAACACTCCGTAGGGGCGTGACATGTCACGCCCCTACGGAGGAAAATTATAAAAATAACGCAGTCCCCAACCCCATGACTCCACATGCCAATCCGATCCACGCTCCACGCGTCGGAAATTGATGGAAAATCAAATAAGACAGAGTCGGCTCGACAAGTAAGATCGAGGTAACGGAGATCACGCTGACGATCCAGATGTTCTGGAAGGCGCGATAGCCGAGGATGTACCCGGAGATCAGGCAGGCGGCGCCTAGGACAAACATAGGGAACATCTTCACAAACACAGAAAGAAATGATTCATTCATGATAGAAAATGTGTGCGCACCTCTGATCTCTGCGTAAATCGCAAACGATTCCCCGAGAAAAATGAGGAGGAGTGCTGTCACTTTGAGGGCAAAGGAGGTCATATATCGGGATTATCGTTTCCACTTGATCGAACACCCAATCGCATTTGCCTCCTGCACATCAGGGACCTCCCCCCGCACCATCGCCGCCAGCGCATCGCGCAGGTCGTGATGCACAACAGCGGTCGGATCTTTCCAGTTGTCATCCACCCGGCCTTTGTACTGCAAATTCCTTTGCCGGTCGAATACGAAACAGTGCGGCGTGCAGAGTGCTCCATAGGAATGGGCGACGGACTGTGACTCGTCGCGACAGTAGGGGAAAGGGAAACCTTTCTCGCGGTGGCGGATCTGCATGTTCTCGAATGAATCATCGGGGTAGTCGGTGTCGTCGTTACTGTTGATCAGCACGAACTGCGCGCCCTGCGCATCAAAGTCCTTGGCCATCTCGATCAACCGGTCTTCGTATGCCTGCGCGTACGGGCAATGGTTGCAGGTGAAAACGACGGCGAGCACCGGATCTTTGATCATGGTCGAATCGACCGTCATACCGTCCGTCGCAGTCAGGCTGAATGGCGGGATGGGATCGCCGATCTGCAGGACTGCGGAGTTATCGTTTATGAGAACCATGAAGAGGAATCAGATGAAACAGACGAATCAAAAGAATCAGAGGAGAGAATGATACCGTTTTGCAAGCCAGTGTGATACAAATTCACGTGGAATCTTTCTAATCCTCTGAATCATCTGATTCTTCTGATTCCTCTGCATCCTCATGCAAAAACATTTTACGGCGACGGCCTTCGTCATCGATTCCAAGGGGAGGACGCTGCTGCTCTGGCACAAGCGCCTGGGCCGCTGGATGCCCCCGGGCGGCCACGTCGACGCCGACGAGACTCCCGAGGAAACGGCGAAGAGGGAATGCAGGGAGGAGACGGGGTTGGAGGTGGAGATCGTCGGCGAAGACCAAGAGGATTTGTTTGCGCGTAACCCCGGTGAGGGCCGGATGCTCCAAAAACCAGTCGCGATGCTGCTGGAGAATATTCCGCCAAGCAAAGAGAGAGGCGAGCCGGCGCACCAGCACATGGATTTCCTCTACATCGCCAAACCTCTGGACGAGAGCGCCGCGTTGACACTCGAGGAAACGGAAGGGAGGGAACTCAAGTGGTTCACGCGGGAGGAAATCGAACGGCTCGACGAGAACACGGAAATTTTCTCGAACGTGAAGTCATACATCTTGTCGGTGCTCGGTTGAGGTGTCGGAACTCATCTGGAAATTCCGTACTTTTGCTCTATCGCATGCCCAAAGTGGGGGTATACTGAACCATCCCCTATGCAGTGGAACGAATTCCGGTCGCACATACGGCACTTCACGCAAGAGGAGCAGGCTCGCATCCACGCGGCTTTCAAGCTGGGCGAAAAGATGCACGCGGGGCAGTCGCGCAAATCGGGCGAGCCGTACTTCAGCCATCCCGTCGCGGTGGCCTCGATGCTCGTGGACCTGGGCGCCGACGTGGATACCGTGGTCGCCGCGCTGCTGCACGACACGGTGGAAGATACCGATCTCACGCTCGGTGAAATCGACAAGCAATTCGATGGCAGCGTGCGTCCGCTCATCGAAGGAGTCACCAAACTCTCGGCCGAAGAGTTCGCCGACAGGCCCAACTTGAACGAGCAGGTGGAGACGCTGCGCAAGATGTTCACGCTCATGGAGAGCGACATCCGCATCATGGTGATCAAGCTGATCGACCGCCTGCATAACATGCAGACGGTGGAATTCCTGCCAAGCGACAAGCAGCGCGCCCTGGCCGCCGAGACGAACGACGTGTACGTGAAGGTCGCCGACCTGCTCTGCATGCAGGATACGCGCGACGAGCTCAAAGGCCTCTGCCTCGCGGTCCTCGAGCCCGAGCAGTTCGCCAAGCTCGCACGGCACCGTTCCGATACGGAGCTACGCGCCAAAGGAGTGCTCAAGACCATGCGCGATGCCATGAGCCACACCGACTCGGCGCTCGCGAAAACCTGTGATATCCATTACGAGCACAAAGACTGGGAAGACGTCCGCCTGCAGGTGGATGCGTGGGGGTCTACGGTGACGGGCCTCTCTGACCTCACGGCGGTCTTCGTGTGCGCCGACGTGCACGACTGCTACCGCGTGATGGGCCTCCTCCACCAGCTCTGGCAGCGCGAGACACTTTCCTTCCAGGATTACATCAACTCCCCCATCATCAACGGCTACCGCGGCCTCCACACCACGGTCATTCTGGAAGACGGCACCAAAGTGCGGTGCAAGATACGCACGCAGGAAATGCACGATTACGCCCGCCGGGGCATCACCACCCAATGCTTCACGTCCGAGACGCACAGATTGATCGAATCGCTCCCCTGGATCGGGCGCATCTCGCCGCTCTCCAAAGACACCAAGAACCGCAGCGAGGAATTCCTGCAGGCGCTCCAGAGCGATATTCTCGACGAATCGATCGTCATCCACGGCCCCGGCGACCGCACGGTGTCGCTGCCCAAGGGCTCCACCGCGCTCGACGGCATCTTCTACGTATTCGGCAACGAGGCCCTCCATGTGGAGGCCATCAAAGTGAACGGCAAGGACGCGCATTTTTCCTCGCCCCTCCCGCACGCGGCGTCCATCGAAGGAAAATTCGCGCGGCGCAGGACCGTCGAGCGTGAATGGCTCACCTGGACCAAGACCGGAGTGGCAACGGCGAAGATACGGCAAGCGTTGGCAGGCAGTCAATCGGAAGACGAACGAGTCGCCGCCGGGAAGGCAATGATGCAAGAGAGCATGCGGGAGCGGAAGAAGGGATTCATCGAGGAATATGGCCAAGGGAGCATTCAACCGTCACTGCAGAGGTTGGGCTATCGCTCCATGGAAGAGTTATACAAGGCGATCTCCGATGGCCGCCTCCAGGCGGACAAGGCAGTGGATGAATTATTCGGAAACAAGAAATTCACGGGGAAGAAAAAAATCTACGTCTTCGACTTCCGGCCCGTGGTAAGTGGCGAGGTGCTTGCACAAAACATACAGGAAATGCAAAAAGCCTACGGCTCCAATATCAGAAACATACACTATGAGAATGCGGCATCAACCTCTGCGCACATCCGCCTGCGGGCACTCCTGTCCGACCAGGAAAAAGAAGAGCTGACCGCAATGATACGCCGCCACGGCGCGGCACATATCGGCATCTTCCGAAGGTTCTCTGTCGTGTATTCATTCCTCATCGTGAGCCTCCTTGTTCTACTATGGGGGTTCGATCCCGTCTTTGGACACATCCTGGTAACGCACTATGGAGTACACACCGTGGATTTGACCATCGTGCGCTTCCTGTCGCTCACTGCATTGAGCGCGCTGCTGTTTTTATGGCTCCGGGCGCGCAGCAAACTTTCGGAAACCCGTTTGCATCTCAGGAATATTTCCCTGTGGGTATCAGCCGCCCTCTTGATATGCGTTTCCTTGTTCACCTACCTTTCACTGCAGCAAACATTGCCTTCGCACTACTCCATCCCCATGACAGCCGCGGGACTTCTGCTCACAAGCATCGTCAACCGGGGACGCTGGATTACGCTTCTCGCAACATGGTCGCTGTTGGTGATCGGGATCATCATCCTGGTTATTTCTTCGCCGGATTGGCCGTTGAGCGCTCAACTCTTCACATGCCTGGCCGTTGCGGCATTCTCGGCATTCTGCATCGTGAGCGAGCGCTACAAAAAGCAGGAGTTTGTGGCATCTCGTGTGGCGCAATACTTCTTCGTGCTCTCACTTCTCTGTTGCATACTCACCCTGGCTCTCTTGCCGTTCTCGACCCTCGCAACGGCAACGTCTGGAACCACTGGGCTGATGGTGGCCTTCAGCGTCGTCTTTGTCGGCTTGCCATACTACATCTACTACTATCTTTTGTCCCATAGGGAACTTGACTACATCCTGCGATATTCGTTCGTCATTATTTTCGCAACATTGCTCGGCCAGGGTTTGTTCGTTTCCCCGGTGCATGGTCTCACGATTGTCTCCGCCTTGGTTGTCACGGCTGGCGCGTGCCTCCCGTTGATCAAAAGCAAAATCTAGACGGCAATTTTTTGTGGCTTTCCGCTGGCTACCGACACATCGGCAAAACCAAGCTCCTTCTGCTTATTTTCCCATATATCATTGCTGGCACCGGCGGTTTCCCGGGCCTCGCCAATGTACCATGCCCACGCAGGCAGGACGGCGTATTCTTTCTGCGTATCTTCTGCGGTGCAGGTACGCATTGCCCGCGGTCCGTCTTTATTGAAATCATCGGCGAATCTCCGGAATCGCCTGTCCTCAAAAAACCTCCTGCTTGACCAGTTTTGCCCGAACCGGACAATGGTCTGTCGTTCATTGGGTTCTATACTGAGCGAGTTCAAAATATACAGAAAAATGTATTGGAGGTTCGGGTTCACGGCCAGCATCTCCGCCTCCAATTCGGCATTCAACCGCATAGCGGCAAAACGCTCTAGACCGAGCAGCGTGTCGTAGAAAGCGCAGTTGCTCAAAGAGAGTTTTTTCAAGAATTGCACAATCTGTTTTCTTCCGGAGAGGTATTCTGGTGAGTATTCAATGATGCCTGTGTTGCCCTTTCGCAGAAGATACTTTAGATCTTTTTCATAGTGTTCAAATGAAATTGAGTCCGGGTCCGCTTCGGGGGGGAACTGGCATGCTTGCGTCCACCAAGCCGCCGCCAAGAGGCGATGATCCGGGCCGACCAGGCCCCGAAGCCTGTAGTGCCCACGGCCGGGCTGCGCAGGCTTGCTTAGTTCATCCCTTAAGTTCGACCATACCGACGAACCTAGAAAATCCTTGCTCATGGTAGTCTCTCGAAAACCGAACACAAAACATCCGTTTTTCGTCGCCTCCTCGACTCCCGCATTGTCTCCCGCAATCAGGCAATCGATTGCGTTGGGTGAAATCAGTGCCTTGCCGTAAGCGCCCTCCAATCCATTCTCGCCTTCCAGATGTTCAACATCCAATTCTACGTATTTCGCCGCGCGAACTTTTTCCAACTGCTCGCGATCCTTTAACTTTTCAGTTTCTTTTGGGGCGATGCTTGCCTCGAATTGCGGACGGCTCTGTTCAGCCATGAGACGCAGGTTCCTTGCCAGCTTCTGGCGAAGATTGCCTTCATCCACAGCCTCTTCCTGGCCTTTGGGTATTTCCGAGTTCTCGCCTGTCGGTTCTGGCATCATGAAAAGGCAGAATAGTATTGCTACTCTGATATATTCATGGAATGAATGCAAATTTGATTTGTGTCTCAAACTGCCTTTTTTGCCCCCAATTTCGACCTATTAGTATAAAGTACCCGAGCCTGCGCCTCTATTTCAGTTGTTGCGTAGAGCCTTGTTCTGTCGAGGATCTCCATAACAAGAGAATTTGGCACAAGAGAAGGCAAAAGAGGATAGTCCCCTTCTTTTGGATCAAACAAGTTGAAAGCTATCTCTTCGTGCCTTTGCGATAGCCACTCAATAGGATCAATACTCGACGCCTTGAAAATGCCTTCCTTCTGGAGCGATAACGCCATCCCTAAACATATCGCATGAATCCTGGATTCGATCCAGAACAACAATTCGTCACGAGGCATACTCTCCTCACCGGCGTTCTCCCGCACACCCCCGCCGGAAGTCGTATCCTCAGCAACCTCCGGCAGTCTACCTAACGCTGCGTCGAGCTCTTGCTCTACCAACTTGTGTAGGTCGTCTTCAGATCCTTTGGGCTGGATGCCATCAAACTGACTCTCAGTGAGACTCATAATTTGGGAAACTATTGTAAATCAAAATAAAAAAGATTCCAATAAATTGGGCAAAATTCAAATAGACACTGACATGACTTTACGAACTGCGTCTTTCATTAATGCAACTACTCGATGCTTGTTTCTAATGGAGATGGGTGACTTGAGAACTCCCGACATATGAACAGCAAATTCCGAGAGAGCTCGTGTCACAGCCTGTTCAATGCCATTCCGATGCACATTGGAGGCTTGTTTCGCCGACGAATCTGGGACATTCACCATCCCGCGAAATTTACTCGTTTTACAGTTGTTGTCAACGATATTCGGCAACTATAAAGCGACGAATTTGAAATGCACAAAAAAGGGCATTTTCTATTTTGTGTGCGTCCTCAAAGAGAATTCCATATACTGCCAGTACATCACATTGTTCACCAAATTCACCCCCTCCCCGATCCCCGCCCCTCGGCTCGGCTGAGGGCGGGCATCACACCTCCTCTTACGACCGCTCTGCCATGTTCGACACCGTAGATCCCAAACAGTCATTTCCCGACCTCGAGCGCGGGATCCTCAAGTATTGGCAGGAGGAGGATACCTTCAAGCGCTCCATACGTCAGCGCAGCAAGCAGACGGGCGACCCACTGGAGGCCGGCACGGGCGAGCGCGAGGAGAACTTCAGCTTTTTTGACGGCCCGCCCTTCGCCACAGGCCTCCCCCACTACGGCCACCTGCTCGCGGGCACCATCAAAGACGTGATCCCGCGCTACCGGACGATGCAGGGGAAACGCGTGCAGCGCCGCTTCGGCTGGGATTGCCATGGCCTGCCGATCGAAAACATCATCGAGAAAGAACACGACATCAAGGACCGCAAGGCCATCGACGCGATGGGCGCCAAGGCGTTCAATGCTCTCTGCCGCTCGGCCGTGCAGCGCTACAGCAAGGAATGGCGAGTGACCGTGGAACGCATGGGGCGGTGGGTGGATATGGACTGGGATTACCGGACGATGGATCCCGACTACATGGAGAGCATCTGGTGGGTGTTCAAGAACCTGGCAGACCAGAAATTGATCTACGAGGGCTACAAGCCGATGCACATCTGCCCGCGCTGCCAAACGCCCTTGAGCAACTTTGAGGTCACACAAGGGTACAAGGATCGTACGGATCTTTCGGTGATCATGACGTTCCCGCTGAAGGATGACCCGCAGACGGTACTTTTGGCGTGGACCACGACGCCCTGGTCGCTCCCCGGCAACATGTGGCTCGCGGTCGGGTCTAACATCACCTACGCGAAGGTGAAGGAGGAAGGAAGCGACGTGACGTATGTCCTTGCGCAGAAACTGGCACCGAAGGTCTTCGAGAAGAGAAATTATGAAATCGTGGGCACGCTCACGGGCAAAGATCTGGTGGGGAGGAAGTATGTGCCCCTCTTCCCCTACTTTGTGGACCGCGTCATTCCCACGACCGAGAAGACCTCCAAACCCCAAACGTACGGAGAGAGGGTATTCAAAGTGGTGATGTATGACGACATCGAGGTATCGGAGGAGGAAGGCACGGGCATCGTGCACATCACGTCTTCCACCGGCGAAGACAGCCACGCGATCGCAGGGAAAGAAAAAGTGGATGTGACCCATCACCTGGGCATCGACGGCGTCTTCTTCGATTTCATCAGCGATTTCAAAGGCATGCACGCAAAGCCCGAGGGGAAGGATCCCATGGCCACCGACAAAAAGGTGATCGAGTACTTGCGCGCACACGGCCGCGAATTTTCGCACTTCCCGTATACCCATAGCTACCCGCACTGCTGGCGGTGCGATACGCCCTTACTGCCTTACACCACGTCGTCGTGGTTTGTGGAAGTGACTGCCATCAAGGACAAGATGCTCAAGGCGAACGCGCAGACCGAGTGGGTGCCTGCACACATCCGCGATGGGAGATTTGGCCGGTGGCTGGAAGGCGCGCGCGACTGGGCGATCTCGCGTAACCGCTATTGGGGCACGCCGCTGCCGATCTGGCGATGCGATCAGACCGGCGAAACGCAGGTGATCGGCTCGCGGGATGCATTGATGCAGAGGCAACCCTGGCGATACACCAAGGTGACGATCCTGCGCCACGGCGAGAGCGAGGGCAACGTGAACCCGCGTTATCAGGGCAAGGAACCCGGGACGGATTTGACGAAGAAAGGCAAAGACCAGACGACGGTAACGGCGTCGGCGCTGCGCGGGGTGGCGCACATCTACGCCTCGCCGCTGGCGCGTACGGAGCAAACTGCCCGGATCATCGCCAAAAAAACCAAGGCCGGGGTGATGGTGGATGACAGGCTTCGGGAGGTGGCATTCGGCGACTACGAGGGGGAGACAGTGGACTTCAGCGACTTGACTTTCGTCAAAGCCCGCCGCGCGCACGAGGTCGGGAGCGGCAAGGTGGAGGGAATCGAGCACTTCCCGGGCATGGTGACCTGGAGGCAGGTCGCGGCCGGGAAGGGCGAGTTCATGGCTTCCGCCCTCCCGGGGCCCCTGGGCGATGCCCACCGTATCGTCACGCACGCCGACCCGATGCTCACGCTCAAGCATTTCTTCAACCGCGAAGATCCCAAAAAGCTCTGCGCCCAGCCGTATTCCGGTTTTGCAGAGCCTCAGAGCTTCTACTGGGACCATGTGACGGAATCGGAAATGGATCTGCACAAGGAGAATGTGGATGAGGTCGTATGGCCCGGCGGTGAATCGAAGGACAGTGTGGAGGTGACACTCGTACGGCATGGGCAGACGGACTTCAACAAAGAAATGAAGTGCCAGGGGGCGGAAGTCGATTCGTCGCTCAACGACACCGGCAGGGAACAGATACGAGCCTTGGCAAAGGAATTGCATACAAAAAAATTCGATCTCGTGCTGTCTTCCACGCTCAAAAGGGCGCAGGAAACAGCCCAAATCTTGGCCGACGAGCTGGGCATCCCGCATGAGGAGTCGTGGCCGGAGCTGAAGGAACGCAGCTTGGGAAAATGGACGGGCAGGCCGCTCAAGGAAATTTTGGAGGAATTCCCTGCCATATCCCCCGACGTCAGCAAGGTCGCCATGCATCATCTCACACCCGAGGGAGGCGAAAGCCTCTCGCAATTCATGGTGCGGGCCGCAAGCGTTTACGGCATGATCGGGGACAAATTCGCGGGCAAAAAAATCCTCGTCGTGAGCCACGGCGGCACCATGCGCGCGCTGGAAACTTTCGCAAAAGGCCTTTCATACTCCGAAGCAGTCCATTTGAAAGCCGAGAACGCGGGATCCGTCGTCATGACCGTCACTCCCCTCCTGCGCCGCATTCCCGAGGTGCTCGATTGCTGGTTCGAAAGCGGCTCGATGCCGTATGCCCAAATTCACTATCCTTTTGAGCCAGCAAACAAGACTGAGTCGAAGAACCAAAAACCAAAAACCAAAAACCAAAAACTCCCCATGGGCTTCCCCGCCGATTTCATCGCCGAAGGGATCGACCAGACGCGCGGATGGTTCTATACGCTCACGGTACTCGGCAGCGCGTTGTTCGGCCTGCCCGCCTTCCGCCACTGCATCGTCAACGGCACGGTGCTGGCCGAGGACGGCAAGAAGATGAGCAAGCGGCTGAAGAACTACCCCGAGCCGCTGGAAGTGGTGGAGAAGTACGGCGCCGACTCGGTGCGCTTCGCCTTGA
>CAZAUW010000018.1:0-10374 GCA_964488295.1 uncultured Candidatus Peribacteria bacterium | reverse complement strand
CGGCTGATCGAGATCGCGGCCCACGCCGGCGGAGGAGACCTGTCGACGAACGCGGCGCTCCGTCACGCCATCGACAACGCCAAAGAGGACAGCGTGCCGAATGCCAACATCGAGCGCGCCATCAAGAAGGGCACCCTTCGACCCGGCTCAGGGCAGGCGGGCGAACAGATGCAGGAGGTGGTCTACGAGGCGTACGGCCCCGCGGGCACGGCGTACGTGATCGAGTGCCTGACCGATAACAAGAACCGCACGCTCCCCAACCTGAAGATGATCCTCGGCAAACACGGCGGGCGCATGGCGGAGGGGGGATCGGTGCTGTGGATGTTTGCGAGGAAAGGATTGGTCGTTTTTGAGCTGTCAGCCCTTCGACCCGGCTCAGGGCAAGCTTCCAGCCGTCAGCAATCAGCGGAGGCACTTGAGCTCGAACTCATTGATTTTGGCGCGGAGGATTTTGCGTCCGAGGACGGGATCATCCGCGTGGTGTGCGCTCCCGCCGAGTGGCCGCGCATCCGCGATTTCCTCAAGCAGAACGGTTGCAAAATCCTGTCGGCGGGGTTGTCCTACCTCCCGAACCAAAAAGTTCCGCTGGACGCAGCGGGGGCAGAGAAAGTGGCGGCGTTCATCGAGGCGATCGAAGAGGACGACGATGTGGCGGAAGTGCACACGAATGCGGAGGTGTGATGCAGGGCAAGGAAGGGAACGAGGGCAATGATGGCAACCACATCCTTCTTTGCTTTTCCTTTGCTCACTGGACCGCCACCGTCACCTGATCTTGGCCGGTATTCCCCGCCATGTCCGTGGCAACCGCGCGAATGACGTGCTCGCCGCTCGGAGTGGATGGCGGCAGCGGGTAGCTGACGGAGAACGGCTCATGCGGCTGGCGGGTGAGGAGGGTGGAATCGAGGTAGAACTCGACGTACTTGATGCCGCCTTCATCCGACGCATCGACGTCAATGGCCAGTGACGAGCCGCGGGGGACCGCCATGCCGTTCTGGGGCGAAGTGATGCGCACAGTCGGGCTGGTGGTGTCGTTTCGGAAACTGAATGTGACTTGCTGGGTCACGGTATTGTAGAAGGAGTCGACGAGCTTCACCGAGAGAGTGTGGAGGCCGGACGCCTGGATGGAACGGGGGATGCGCAGCGCCTGCTGGAAGGGCGGGTCGACCACCGAAGCGATCTGCCTGCCATCCACAAGGTAATCCACTTCTTTCACGGTTGACCCGACCGTCCACTGGATCTTGGGCTCAAACGACGGGTAGCTGGCGATGCCGCCTGCCGTCGGCGAGAGGATCTGGAGAGTCGGTTGCACCAGCCTGCCGGGCGTGAGGCCGATGTCGCATTTCTGCGTGGGGGGGAGGGGTAAGGGGAGGGCGCCGCCACTGCCTGACTGCTGGCTTTGCGCCCACGCCTGGACGCCCTGTTCCCAGCTGGGCCAACGGTCCGCGAGGATACTGTGGGGCACGAAGAAGCTTTGCTGCTCCTGCGCATCCGCCGGGCAGGTATCGGACGCCAGCAAGCCTGTCACCTTATCCACCAGCATTGTCTGGCACGCGGGGTCGGGCTGGGTGGGAGGCTTCTCGCTCAAAAAGAGTTCCGGCCTTCTCTTATCCACCGGCGTGCAGTCGGTGGGGAGCTGCCCCGAGAGGAGCGAAATCTGCGGCTGGATGAGGCCATCGGGCTGAGTGAATGCGGCGGCTCCCGCGGGCAACACCTTGTGTGCCTTGACCATGAAGTCCTTCCAGACGGGTGCCGCGACATTGATGCCGTCAGCACTGTCGCTCATCACGTCACTGTTGGCGTTGCCCACCCATACCCCCACCGCCAAATCGGGCGTGTAGCCGATGGTCCACACGTCCTCTGGCTTGCGTTTGGTGCAGCGGGCCGACGCGTCGTTCGCACGGTCCAGGCACTTGTTGCTCGTGCCTGTCTTGGCGGCGGCCTGGATGCCGGGCACCGTGAGGATGTTGCGCCAGTAATCGCCCGGGCGCACCGAGGGGTCGCTCAAAACCGAGGTGATCATGTAGGCGATGCGCGGGTCGAGCACCTGCTCGCTGGTTTCGGCAGGATCGAACCGGGTGGGGAGGGGGAGGAGCGAGCCGTGGCGGTCGGTGATCTTGCCGATACTGATGAGCGGCTTGAACTTGCCGCCGTCTGCAAACGTCGCGTAGCCCTGCACCATCTCGATGAGCGGCGTCTCGGCCGTGCCGATGGCGAGAGTCGGGCCATATCCCCTGATCGGCTTGTTTTTCTTGGGGCTCGTCACCCCCAATGTCTGCGCGAAGTCCAGGATCGTGTTCTCTTCGCCCGCCAGGAAGTAGGCCTTGATGGCCGGGATGTTGCGCGAGCCGCCGAGCGCCTGGCGCGCATCCATCAACCCGTAGAAGTTCCCCTCGTAGTTCTGCGGCACGTAATCGCCGAATTTCGTCTGCACATCGTAGAGGATGGTCGCCGGCCCGTAGCCCTTCTGGAACGCTTCGGCGTACACGAAGGGCTTGAAGCTGGAACCCGGCTGGCGCGGCACCTGCGCCATGTCGATCTTCCCTTCGCGCGTCGAGTCGTCAAACGTGGTGTTGCCCACGTACGCCAGCACCTCGCGCGTGCGCGGATCCACGGCCACGAGGGCGATGTTGTGCGCCCCGAAGCGCTTGAGGATGTCGTCTTTGTGCGCGGCGATGGCCTGTTCGGCGGCCTGCTGCAGGTTCCAGTCCAAGGTCGTTTGGATCGTGAGGCCGCCTTGCTGGAGCAGGTCGCTCGTGTCGGCCGATCCCTGGAACATCTGCTCCACCTGGTCGCGCATCCAGAGCACGAAGTGGGGGGCGCGGATGGAATCGCGCGAGGGCTTGAACTGCATCGTCCGCAGCTCCTCAAGCGCGCTTTGCGCGGCATCCGCCTTGATGAATCCCTGCTCCTCCATATTGTGGAGCACCTGGTCGGTGCGCCCGCCGAGGTAGATCGCCTGGGCGCCGCTTCCGACAAACGCCCCGAGCAACCCGATGCTCACCTCGCGCTGGGGAATCTGCGACGCGGCGGTGATGCGTCCGCCCTGGATCTGCGCGAGGATCTTGCCCGAGACGGCGGTGTGCACGTGGCGCCCGTAGGGACTGTAGTAGGAGGGGAGCTGGGGCAGGCTCGCCAGCACCGCCGACTGCGCCAGGTCCAGATCCTTCGCCGACTTGCCGAGGTATCGTTGGCTCGCCTCCTCCACACCGTAAGCATTCTGGCCGAAAGGCACCCAGTTTAAGTACAAATTGAGCAGGTCGGGCTTGCTGAAGTGCCACTCGAGCTCGCAGCCGAGGAAGAGCTCTTTGATCTTGCGGCTCACGACGTTCTCGCGCTGGAGGTTCAGGGGGTTTCGCGCCAATGGCGGCGTGTGCGGGGGGGCGCCCCGCGGCGGCCGGAGGGGGAACAGTACCCGCGCCGGCGCCCGCCAGTCGATGCAGCCGCGCTGGAAAAAGCGCTGATCCTCGATGGCGATCACCGCATTCTTGAGCGACTGGGGAATCTGATCGCCGGGGATCACCGTGCGGTCCTGCTCTCCGTACACGCGGTAGAGCTCCACGCCGTTGCGGTCGGTGATCGCGGTGCTCTGCGAGGCGGCGAAGAGGGTGGGGTCATCGAGGTTCGGCAGCGTGAACCAGAGGAAGGCCAGGTAGAGGACGAAGAAGCACGCGATGATCCCGACCGTCCGCAGGCAGAATTTTTTCCAGCCGAGCATCACCCACTGGCGCCGCACCCACGCCGCAAGGCGCAGGAGGATATTCTCGCGCTTGGGCTCGCGTGGGTGGACACTCTGAATAGTCACCCGCTTGGCCTCCGCACGCTTTTCGCTGTTCACCGAGCGGACATGAAACCCGTGTGGGGAATCCATACCGGGGAAGAGTAGGGGCGAGGGGGGATGGCCGCAATCAAGATAGGACGAATTAGCGTTTCAGTTTTTCAGCGGATCAGCGGTTCAGTGTTGTCAGGATTAGCTCCTTTTCACAGTAATTTCCTTCGTAAGGACATCACAAGAAACGACGGGCAAGACAGTTTCCAGAGCCAGTTGCTTGAGGTAAAAGCTTGCTACATCTCCCGTAAGTGCAATACATCCCGACTGCATTTCTGCCCTGATCTTGCGGATAGCGGGGATCGGACTGCGTTGCAACGCATCGTTTGCCCTTTGACAGCGCTCCTCCAGTGACGGCTCTCCAGCTTTGTTCGCAGTGGCAGCATCGGGAGCAGTGGGTTTCGGACGATGAGTGTATTCAGACATACTCGCAGGAAAAGAATGGCATTGTACCGTTCTCAGATACGGTAGCAAGCTGGCGTTTTGGAGCTTTTTTTGCTATACTAACCGGATGACGCCGACTCTACTTTTGCGGCTGCTCTGCGACCACGCTTTTGCCCTGGAAGACCGTTCCGTCGTCCTCACGACCGGCATCCGCATCTCCTTCGCCCAGGCGCTCCAGAACCTCACGGCGTTCCTGGCCGCCAGCATCGTGAGCGTCACGATCGTCCTGTTCCTCGTGGGCGCCGGATACCTGGTGGCCGCGCACGGCAAAACCGAGATGGTGGACAAAGGCAAGAAGATCATGATCGGCTCGCTCATCGGCATGGCGGTGGTGCTGGGGTCGTATGCGATCCTCAGGACAGTGTTGTTTCTTCTCTACTCATTCTGAAGTTCGTATGTCGTATATCGTATGTGGTATGTCGGGAATCCCGATATACGACATACCACATACCACATACGATATACCCCGTCAGGAAGCTCATAATTTCCGCAATCACGCGCGCATCCACTTTTCCCGCTTTCTCCTCGACCTCCCTTTCTCTTTTCCCTACATTCTCTCCCGATGATCCACGATGACCCGTCGTCGGACGTGTTGGAGCGGCTGGAGAAGGCCGAACAGCTTAAGCTCTGCGGCAAGCATGCGGAAGCGCTGGTCATCCTGGAGGAACTGCTTTTGGAGGATCCGGAGAATATTTCGGCGCTGGAGGAAGTGGCCGATAACGAGTTAAGCCTGGGCGAGTACGTGCGGGCCGAGACGGCGGCGTCGCAGGCGATCGCCTTGGATAGCGAGAGCTACACGGGCTACTACATCATCGGGTTTCTGCGCTCGCGCACCGAGGAGTGGCCGCAGGCCGTGGAGCAGCTGCGCAAGGCCAACGCCCTCAAGCCCAACAACGCCGAGATTTTGCGCTGCCTGGGATGGGCGCTCTTCAGCCACGGTTCGCGGGCGCAGGGGATCGTGACCCTCGAACGCGCGCTCAACTTAGATAGCGACAGCCCTCTCACGCTCTGCGATTTGGGCGTGGCATACCTCCAGGTGCAAAATTTCCCCAAGGCAAAGGCGCTCTTCCAGCGGGCGCTGGTGCTTGACCCCGGCAACCCCCGCGCCAAGGAGTGCGTGGCGGCGGTGGACCGGCTGTCGAACCTGGTGAAGGAGTCCCGTCGGGAGAACGAGCGGGTGTTGTGAAAAATGGCCAAATGGTTGAATGGCTAAATGGTTACAGGGCGCATGCTGAAATTCCCTGTGGGCAAGTTTTCGCTTGCCTGCCGGTACCGAACTGTATGTTTGGGCGGGCGAACCATTCAATCATTTCACCATATAACAATATCCGGAGAGGACAATAACCCTCTGCTCTCCTCTGCGCGTAGAATGGGTACCAATGAGCACATCGCAATCACTGCTTACGAGGCGCGGCATCCGCCGGGGCATGGCGACCCTGCGCCGGGAGCGCGGGTGGTTTATGACATACCTGCTGTTTGCGGCACTCTTCCTGACGTTGCAAGTACTGCTCCTCTTGTCACTGTCGCTCTGGCAGGGGCGAAGCGCCGCCCAGGCCGGCGCGGTCCTGCAGGTGGAGCTGCAGGACAAGGCAGACCCCCAGACGGTACAGGAGCTTTTGGGAGGGCTGCGCGACCAGGCATCGGCAGGGCAGGTGGAATACGTGACGCGCGAGCAGGCATACGAACAGGCGCGCGCGGGCAACCCGCAATTCGCAACGCTCCTCGAGCAACGCGTGGCGGGCAACCCCTTCCACGATGCCGTCGCGGTCACCCTGCGCTCGCCATCGCAGTACGCCGCGCTCACGGCGTTCCTGGAACAGACGCAGTGGCGCGATACGGTTGACCCGGCTTCGCTGGCTACTCTGGCCAGCCAGGAGCGCGATGCCCGCGCCATGCTCGGATGGATGGATGCCGGGATGTTCCTGCTCGCCGCTTTCCTCTCGCTTGCCGCGCTGGTCCTCGTGTGCGGTGTGCCGGAGCTGACGCGCCGCCGCGCCCAGGCCCGCCGCGAAGAACTGCGCACGGAGCACCTGCTCGGGGCGCCGCGGATCATGCTCACGCTTCCGCTCACGACCGAAGCGACGATGCTCCTGTGGCTTGCCGCCCTCCTTGCCGCCATTCTCCTGGGCATTGCGGTCTGGATCGGCTTTGCATGGTTCCCGGATACCACCCGCCAAGCGCAACAATTCCTGCGTCTTGACGTCTTCACCGCCGCTACCCTCCTGCTGGCGGCCTTGGCCACAGAGGTTCTGTTGGTCCCGCTTCTATCGTCTTTGGGTGCGCGGATGGGGGTGTCTCGCTACACTCTCACCCGTGCCCCATCCGTCGCGCTTTGATGCCATCGTGCTCCAGACGTTTAACGTGGGCGATGCCGACCGGTTCTGCGTGCTCTTCACGCGCGAGCGCGGGCGCATCGCGGCCCGCGCCTATGGCGTGCGCAAGCCCAAGAGCCGGTTGGGCGCCGCCTTGCTGCCGTTCACGCATGCGAGCCTCGAACTGCGCGAACACGGCGGCGGCTGGACGGTGGAGTCGGCGGCGCGCGTCCCCCCGCTCCTCCACGACCGCTTGGCGCTCGCGTCCTTCGCGCGCGCCTCGCAGGGCATCGAAATCCTGCTGCGGCTTGTGACGCACGAGGAGCCGTTACCCATGGTCTTCGACGCGACCCTGCTCTTCCTCCTCACCGCCGACGACCCCCAGGCGCTCCTGCGCTACGTATTCTCGCTCCTCGCGCTCCTGGGATTGCTCCCGGATGCCGGGACGCTGCAGGCAATGGAAACGCTCGGTGAGCCCGAGCGCGCGTTCCTGCGCTGCGCCCGCCGCGACGTCCAGCTGCCGATCCTTGCTCCAGAGCCGGCACGCACGCTTCGCAACCTCGCCGATATGCTGCTCACCGCGCACCTGACGGCCCCACTGAAGGCCGGCGAGGCGGTAGCGGCGCTGACGACGCCCCCACCCGCCCCCCCCTCACCCGCCCCCCCTCACCCGCCCCCCCTCGCCCGCCCCGCTTCGCGGGGCACCCTCCCCCACGGGGGGAGGGAAGTCATAAGTTACTGCGCCACATCAAGCGGGTAGCCCGATGACACGGAGCCGGCTGCGGCGCCTGAGCCCGTTTGCAGGCTCACAACCCCCACCTGCTCGAAGTACGGCCGCGCTTCGTAGTCGGAGTAGACGGGTTCCAGGAGCTGCGCCCCCGTTTCGCTGCGGCGGATGCGAAACCACAGGACTTTGGCGCCGGGGATGCGTTCGTTCAATTTCTTATGGGTACCCGGCGGCAGGTCGGTGGTGTACTCGGTCTTGTCGGGCGGTGGCGCAGAGCGGCTCAGCACGTAGGGGCCGATCACTTCGCTCGGTCGGTTATCGCGCGTACCGTAGTAGATGAAGTAGACGTTATTGCCGCTTCGCTCGGTCTGGATGAGCAGCGCCGTGGGACTGTCGTTTTTGAACACCATGTCGGCGGAGCCGGGGAAGACCGTGGCGTCGCTCCCCACGGGCGAGTAGTGGTTGACGATGTAGCTGTGGTTGCGCCGCGCGAGGATGGGGAAGCCGTACTCCCAGATGCCCCGGTACGCGGTGGTGGATACCTGGCACAGGCCGCCCCCGAAGTCGGGCTCGGTACGGTCGCCTTTGATCACGAGCTCCTTCAAATATCCCGTGGAGTCATCCACCCACCCGAGCACCGCATCGAAGGAGAAGACGGAGCCGGCGGGAATGAGGTGGCCGTTGAATTTGCTCAAGCCGACGCCGATATTGTGCTGCCTGTTCGGCGGCGAGTGGCTCATGTCGGATTCTCCCACCGTCACCACCTCCTTGATGCCGACCGCCTGCAGCCCGGGATCGACCGTCATCTGCGGCTGGGTGACCGTGACGGGCAGCTGGACATTGCCGATGTCGCTGCGGATCGCCGCGAGCGTGAGCTCCACCGTCGCATCCAGGTCCACCCTGCGCCCCGGTAGCCCCACACCTTCGAATGATGCCGATCCCGTGCCGGTTTGGCGGATGACCACGCTCCCCGGGTCGCGGTCGAGCTTGCGGGCAATCTCCCTCTCGAGTGTTGAGCGGATAGCCGAAAGGTTCCACTCCTTCTCTACCTGCACCCTCACGCCCGGTGGCAATGCCGGCAGGCGGTCGCCGTCCACGCGGTACTCTTCCGGTGGCTCCAGCTTGTGCCCGTTCCACTCCCAGCGGGTCGCCTCACTCTGCCATTCGGGGTGCGAGGCGGGGTTGATGTCGAAGAGATAGTGGCCGTAACGGAAGATGATGGGGGAGGCATGGGCGCCTGCGGGCGCGAGGAATCCGACGAATCCGAGGAATCCGACGAATCCGAGGAGGGGAAGTTTTGGCTGACGCATGCGTGAGGTGATTGTTCCATACCTGAGAGAGGAAATCGAAGAAATCGAGGAGTTCGAAGAGTGCGAGGATCCTCGACTTCCTCGCTTTCGTCGCTTTCCTCGATTTCCTCAAAGATGCATCTGGCTCTGCCCGCCCGCGGCCGGCCGGGGACGGACGGATGGCAGCGGATACTCATCCAAGGCTTTATTCACGAGTGCATCAGCGCGGTAGTTGTCCTTGCGGGGAATGTGCTTGAAGACGATGTCGGAGAAATGCATGGAAAGCTCCCGGATCTCCTCGTGGAACGGCTGAAAGGTGGGCATCTTCACCTTGTACTCGCCGTTGAGCTGCCGGACGATCAGTTCGGAATCGAGGTGGCAGATTAAGCGGTTAGGCTGGTAGCGCTCGGCGAGCCGCAGCCCCTCGATGAGCGCCCGGTACTCGGCGACGTTATTGGTCTCCACCCCGATGCGCTCGGCGTATTCCTTGAGGGTGATGCCCCGCGCCGGATCCTCCAGGACGCACCCGATGGCGGCCTGGCCGGGATTGCCGCGCGATCCGCCGTCGGTGAAGAGGTGCAGCGTGCCGCCCACTTGCTCGGGCCAGCCTTCTTCATCCGGCGACTGGCGGCTGAGGGCTTCCTCCAGGGTATCCACGATGAACCGTTCCCGGTCGCGCGCTTTGGGGAAGATCTCGGCCAGGCGGCGTTGGAGGGAGAGCGGCAAGCGCATGAGCCAGAAGAATACACTTTGGCTGCGTTCTTCCCAACTTCTCCTCCAGTCTCCCCCCTTCCCTAACCCTTCCCCCACGGAGGGAAGGGGATTTGTGTTGTTTGTTTTCGTCGGCGTTCCCTCCCCTGTGGGGGAGGGTGCCCCGCGAAGCGGGGCGGGTGGAGGTTAGGGGGAGGCTGAAGCGGGGGCTACTGGTGGCCTTTGCACGCGCATGCGCCCCCACACCCGCATCCTCCATCACGATCAGGCAGGTCCAACTTGAATCGTCCATCGCGGAAATCGATCGTCGAACCGCCGATGCGCCGTAGCGTCAGGCCGGAGGCGAAGATGCGCACGTCTTTGGCCTGCGGGTGGAAGAAGACCGATTCGTCGGCAGCGGCGTCGCGATGGAATTCCATGCAGAACCCGCCCTGCCCGTCCACGGTGACGGCCAAACCCTCGCCCTGGCGCTTCTCGCGTAGCGCGATATCGCGGATGGCGCGTGCGGCGGGGAGCGTGAGTGTGAGCGTCTGCGGTGTTGCCGGTACTCGCTCCAGCAGGGCATTCAAGTCGCTAACCAGGTCGTCGATCTCCAACTCCGAAAACCCGTGCCCGGCGCAGCCTTCCTGCAACGTCTCGAACGCGTTGCCCGCGCACCCGATGCAGAGCAGGCCATACTCGGCGAGCGCATCTTTGGCATCGGGGCCCAGCGGGACGGTGTCGTGGAAGCGGGGGTCGGCGTGGCACGCGCCGCAGGGGCGGCTCGACGGCTGCGTCTTCCAGTGATCGGCGAGCGGCGCAGGCGCGCGGTGGCACTTCGTGCAGTTGCGGACGTCCTGCGGGTAGGTCGTCTCGTAGGGCTTGGGGATGCCGGCGTAGGTGCCGCCCGTCATCTTGAGCCTCTCGCCCATGTGGATCTTGTGGATGAAGACGGGCAGGTCGATGACCGCCTCGCGGTTGAGCAGGGCGACGTTACCCGTCCAGGTCCCGTCGCCCGCGATCGTGGGCTCGGTCACGAGCTTGCCGTCGCCCGTTAAACCCCGCTGGTCGTTTTGGGCCCAGCAC
>CAZAUW010000017.1:3508-10556 GCA_964488295.1 uncultured Candidatus Peribacteria bacterium | reverse complement strand
CCCCCGACACCCACATAACCCGGAAGGGCAAAGTCTCGGGCCAGGTGTTCCAAGTGCTCACAAACGGCCATGTGGCGCCGCTCGACCGCTCGAGCCTCGTCTTCTCGCAGCAGCTCTCGCCTCCGGCCGGCGAGAAGCAATTCACGATCGATGTGCAGGCCATCGATGCTGACAATAACGTGATCGCCGACGTGAAACGCATCGTCCAGCTGCAAAAGTCCGCGCAGGGCCCGCATCCGGGTCCCGCGTCTCCCACCATCACCGAACCCGCCAAGACGGGCGAAACGTACCAGACGAGCAAGCAGGAGATAGTCCTGCGGGGGACTTCTCCCGCAAACACCGCGGGCATCATGGTGAATACCTACAAACTGCAGCTCTTCAACCCCGCCAAAGGGCAGTGGAGCTACCTGGCCAGTGCCAGCCTTGGCAGCCTGAAGCCCGGAAGCAACCAGTACGACGTCTACGCGCTGGATGCCGACGGCAACAAGAGCACGCCCGCGCACCTCACCATCATCCTCGGCAGCGGCCCGGAGGGGGTCGTGGCCGTTGCGCAGTCACCCACCAGTCCGTCGGGCCTCAATCCGGCCCTCCTGCCCAAAAACCCGCCGCTGCTCCCGGGCACGCTGAGTGTCACGGGCCCCACGCCCGGCACGAGCCACACCGAAACGGGCACCGGCTTCCTGCTGGAAGGGATGACATCCGTAAAAACATTCACCATGTGGGTCAATGATTACCAGCTCAAGCTCTACACGCCCGGCAAGAGGACATGGAACTACATCGCCACTCCCGCGTTTGGCAATCTCAAGCCCGGCACGAACGTGTACCACATCATCGCGCGTAACGACAAGCAGGAGATCCTTGACCAGCTTGATTACACGGTCACCTACACACCGACGAAAGGTTGAAGGGCCTCCGGCAATCCCGCATCATCCCATCCACTTCCCCCTGAAGGCAAAATCGCCGGCATCGCGGCGGGTGCGCGGACTTTCCTGGCGCGCCTGCAGGTCGGGCGGCAGCTCTTCGATGTCTCCGGGATAGCCGACAGCCATCATGGAGCCGGGGATGAAATCGTCGGGGACGCCGAGAATCCCATTGGCCTTCTCGAAGGCAAACCCCGCCATCTGGTGGCCCGCAAGACCGAGCGTGGGGAGCTGCAGCGCGATGTAACCGGTGGCGCAGCCCACGTCGTGCATCGCGTGACGGTTTTCCTTCCCGTTCTTCACGAATGTTTTCTTTGCAAAACTGATCAAGAGCAGATAGGCATTCTTGGCCCAACTGTTGCCCTCGCTGAGCAGACTTTCGAGCGCCCTGCGTCCCTCCTGATCATCCTTGGTGGCGTAGATGTAGCGCCATGGCTGCTCGTTGAAGCTGCTGGGCGCCCAGCGCGCGGCTTCGAAGATCGTCATGATCTTCTCCTGCTCGATGGGCTTCCCGCTGAAAGCCACGGGGCTCCAGCGCTGCTTGATCGCGTCGAGCAGGGGGAGGGGAGTCTGCACGGTCTTGGAGGTATGTTGCATGGCACAGAGTATACAGTTAAAGACGATGGAAACAGCATGCTCTGTCTTTGCAAAATTCCCGTCCGCCAGCGCGGCCATTCTTGGCCGCGATGCCATCAAAAATTCGCATCAATCCCCACCTTCTTCAGCGCCTCGGCAAATGCGCGAGGAACCGGAGCAATCACCGCATGTTCCTTGCGGTCGGCAGAGGAGAGGAACGAGAGCTTCCATGCGTGCAAACAGAGATCCCGGATGTCGAAATCATCGGCCAGCCGTTCGCTCAGGGTGCTGGTGTACGTGCCGTCGCCGATGATGGGATGGCCGATGGATTGCAAATGCACGCGCACCTGGTGAGTCCTTCCGGTGTGCAACGTGCAGGCGAGCAGCGCCGCATGCCCGCCCGTCGCTAGTGTCCGGTAGGTCGTCTGGGCCTCGCGCGTCTTGCCCACCTTGGTGACGCCCATCCTGGTGCGGTCGGCCACACTGCGCCCGATGGGCGCGTCGATCGTCGCCGTGGGGAGCTCCGGAACGCCGGCGACCAAGGCGAGGTAGGTTTTGGTCACCGTCCGGGTTTCAAATTGCTCTTGCAAGGCGATGTGCGATGCGGGATCTTTGGCGATCAGGATGCACCCGGTCGTCTCACGGTCCAGCCGGTGCACCAATACCGATTCGGGCGAGAAGGGGAGTGAGCGCTCATGGAAGAGGAACGCGATGGCGCTCAGAAGCGTCTTCTCCTCCGGAGCCATGCCGGCGCCCGGATGCACGGCGATGCCCGCGGGCTTATCGAGCACCATGCAGGCGCCGTCTTCGTACAAAACCGGCACATGCATGTCTTCGGCTTCGATCTGCGATATTCTTGGCGCTTCCTCCCCGGACAACTGCACATGGTCTCCCTCCTGCAGGCGGAACGACGCCTTCGTGACAGTTTCATCGTTCACCGACACGCGACCGTCCTCAATGGCCTTCTGCGCCTTGGCGCGGCTGAGCATGCGACCTTCTGCACCCAAAAACGAATCGAGCCGGTCGGGGAGGGTTACGATCCAGTCATGAGGGGGCTTGTAGCCAGTACGTGGTAGCTTGTAGGATACCTCACAATGACCGTTATTGACGAACTCCTCACCCGTGCAGTCAGCGACGTCGTGCCCCAAAAACTGGCCGAGGAAAAATTGAAGAGCGGCAAGCCGCTTCGCCTGTACCTCGGCATCGACCCCACGGGCGCCAAGCTGCATTTGGGGCATTCGGTGCCACTGCGCAAGCTCAAGGCCTTCCAGGAAGCTGGCCATCATATCATCTTCCTTGTCGGTAGCTTCACCGCCATGATCGGGGATCCAACGGGCAGGGATGTGATGCGTGAACCTCTCACCGAAGAACAAGTGCAAGAAAATTTTGAAACGTACAAGGAGCAGGCAGGCAAAGTGCTGGATTTTAACAAGGTGGAACTCCGCTACAACAACGAATGGCTTGCAAAAATGAGTTTCGCGGAACTTATGAAACTCTCAAGCCATTTCACCGTTCAACAAATGATGCAGCGCGACATGTTCAGGGAACGAATGAAATGGAAAGTCGTCTGCATCCACTGCAAGCAACTTTCGGATTCACCAATACAATTCCAGAGTGTTGAAGACATGCAGAATGCAACAATAGATGTAAGCGATATCAAATGCTCGAATTGTGGAAAAATGACTCCATGTACGAAAGAAACCATTATTCCTCCGCCGAACCCAATCAGTCCCAATGAATTTTTGTACCCGCTTTTGCAAGGGTATGACTCGGTGATGTTGGATGTTGACTGCGAAATAGGAGGAAATGATCAGTTATTTAATATGCTTTGTGGACGCAAATTGCAAAAGATATACGGCAAGAGAGAGAAATTCGTCATGACGACAAAACTGATCGAGGGCACCGACGGGCGCAAGATGAGTAAGACCTATGACAACTGCATTTTTCTGGAAGATGCGGCGGACGAGATGTACGGCAAGCTCATGTCCATCAAAGACGACCTGATCGTCACCTATATGGAATGCTGCACCGCGATGCCGATGAGTGATGTGAAAGACGCTGAAAAGGCGATGAAACGCGGCGAGAACCCCAAGAACCTCAAGATGCGTCTGGCGCGCGAGATCGTGACGCTCTACCACGGCAAAGATGCAGCAGAGCAAGCCGAGAAAGAATTCGAGCACGTCTTCAAAGACAAAGGCCTGCCTGAGGACATGGAGGAGATCATGGTGAAGAAGGGGAGTAAGATCCTGGATGTGATGGCTGAGCACACGCTCGTAAATTCCAAGGGAGAAGGCCGCAGGCTCATCGAGCAAGGCGGCGTGAAGATGAATGATAAAACCGTCTCGTCCATCGACGCGACTGTTGAGCAAGGCGTACTAAAAGTTGGGAAGAGGAGGTTTGTGAAAATAAGGATGAAATCATGAGGTTTTTTGTTTCGACCAAGAAACCTTGGTTTCTTTGGATTCCTCATAATCATCAATACCCCGTTGTCCCCGTCGTGGCCGCTCCGGTCGTCCCACTGGTGGTGGGCACGGTCACGCCCGTGGAGCCGATGGAGCCGCCTGTTGTGGATGGCTCAGGTGCCCGGCGCGAAAACAGTAAAAAGACGATAACCGCGATGGCACTGATGGCTACGATCGCGACGATGACCGCGATGGAGGAGTTGTCGTTGTCTGCCATGGGGAAGAGGGGAACTGGCGTGATGGTACCGGCACTACTCTAACGGATGGGAGCGCCATTTCTTACCCATTTTATTCATTACCCGCCCCGGTGAAATTTGCGGTGGACTTCTTTCAGTTGCGGATTGGTAACGTGAGTATAGATCTGAGTGGTGGAAAGATCCTTGTGTCCCAGCATTTCTTGCACTGAACGGAGATCCGCGCCATTTTGCAAAAGATTAGTGGCAAACGAGTGACGGAGAGTATGAGGGGAAGGATCAGTAACTATGCCTGCCATAAGCGCATGTTTTTTCACAATCCGATAAATAGCATTGGCAGACAGCCGAAACTCCTCGCCCGGAGGAAGTGCATTGGCAGCACGGTCATGATAATTGATGAATACAGGATGAACATGGTCAACCCTTGATTCAAAATATTCTTGCAGGGCCTGCACTGATGCATCGGACAAAAATACGACACGCAACTTGCTTCTCTTACCTCTCACGCTGATCTCGCGTGTTTGGAAATTCAAATCCTTCCTATTTAAGGATCGCAATTCCGCCAAACGTAACCCCGTTGAGAAGAAAAGCTCTAAAATCGCTCTGTCTCGCTTGCCCTCTTTTGTGGAGGCATCAGGAGTAGATAGCAATCTTCCCAGCTCTTCAGCATGAAGTACTTTTACTTTGCGTTGTTCTTCTTTAAATCGTTTAATACGGTCAGGCGGATAGACGTCCAATTCCTCTTCTTGAAGAAGAAACCGAAGAAAAGCACGTAAAACCGTCAAATGATGATTCTTGCTTCGAACAGAAAGCTCTGTTCCCTTTCTGGTTTGAAAATCCTGAAGAGCTTGCTTGTAATTCCTCACAAATTCTTTATCAATATCCGAAAGGCTCTTCCCCCCACAAAGCCTAAGAACCAACTTTAAAGATTCACGGTAACTTTTCACCGTGAGAGCTGATTTATTTTCTTCAGTGCGAAGAAACTGAAGGTAGCGATCGATCCAAGCCGGCAGGGAAGAGGGTGAGCCTGACATAGTTATTTCAAGATAATGAAGATTATCTTGAAAATGAATTGACGGGAGCCAGAAGGATGCCCAAAGCTTCGCGAATGACGCTTTCGGTCTCAAAGAGCATACCGGCCGTCAGATGGGCCGGGTATGTGCGCAAATGCCAGCCCATGAGGGATGCCAGCACTTCGATGCGGGCCAGATGGTACCGGTCACTGATGCCCACAACCGAGGTGCAGCCGGCAGTCAAGGGACGGGTGAAGAGCAGGTTTTGCCAGGTGGAGTGGGAACGGTTCTCGGTCGTGATATCTGCACTCGCGACTCCCTCCGCCAACGCCACCCGCTTCATCACCACGGCTTCGCTCTCCCCCGCCCCTTCGCCCCTTCCGCCCGTGAGGTAGAGGTGGCGGACTTGGTGAGAGCGGTAAAGCAGGGCCGCCTCCCCCACCCGCCGCAGTATCCCCGGCCCGGCCCCCTCGAAACCCTGGCTTTGGGAACTCGCAGTCCGCACGGCAGTGCCGAAGACGATGGCACAGTCGGCGGGAAGCAGGGCATCGCCGTTGAACTTCGCAACGATGAACGTTACGACACACACGAAGATGAACGAGGCAATAGTGACGGCGCCTGCGAGTATCTGAAACACACGGGAAAAACGCATGCCGGGCGACGATACCTGCGTGCCAGATGGGAAGGCAAGAAACAGGATAGGACAACCGTTTTGCATCTTGCGTCTTGCCAGCCTGACGCCATTTCCATTTCACAATGAACATATCGGCGTAGCTTTCAAGCCTTCCCGTAGAAATTCCTGCAAATTGACCTGTGTCACTTTGAAAGCGAAGCCGTATCACTGCTCCTCCACGATCGAAATATTCGACGGGATCGTGGGCAATTGGGTATTCCACGGCGGCCAGATGCGGATCTCGCTTCTTTCCACCTCGGGGAAATTGCGGATCACCCGCTGCGCGTCATCTTCGCTGGCGCCGGCGGTCGCTTCCCTCATCTTCTTGCCGAACTTGAGTCCGGCCGGCGTGAAGGGATCGAGCACGAACTCTTCCGTGCCCGTCAGGTCGAAGGTGACCTTCAGCCACGACACATCGTCGGCGAACTGGATGATGATGACACGTTGGGGATCGAGCTGCAGGGTGCCCGGTATCAGGTGCTTTCCTTCCTCGATGTGGGATTCGAAATCTTTGCTGAATGCCCGAAGCACTTGTTCAGCATCATAGGCAGGCACCGTGTAGGTGATATTGCCGCTCACCGTGATGGCATTCACTTGCTGCCCGATGAGCCCCACCGGCAGTACGAACCCGCTGTAGGTCGTTTTGATCACGTCGTCTTTGGCCAACAGTTGGATGTCCGCCCCCGGCCGGGTCGCGTTGAGGGTCTGCTGTTGCCGCTGGACCATCTGCTTGGCGGCCTGCCGCAGCTTGTTTTGCAGGATCGTCTTGGCTGCATCCAGATCTTTCTGCTGCAGCACGGTACGGAAAGCCGTGGTGCCTCCCCTCCCCGGGACGCTGTTCTGCGCGTAGACGAGCTTCTCTTCCGATGCCGACAGCGCGATGAAATCCCAATGCACCCCCGCAGGAACGTTGCCGCGGCTGCCCATCACCTTGCCGTAGATATCCAGGTGATCGGCCTTGGCTTCCAAGCTCCCGCTGCCCTTGGCGGGTACGTTCACGGAGGCGGCGAGGCGGAAGACCATGCCTGCCTCATTCGCCAACCGCGTCCCCTTGCGCAGAGAGTAATCCTCGGGCGAATTATTGATGATCGTCATCGTCGTCTGGGCATCCGTGCCGATGAACTCCGGGCTGATGTCGGTGAACGTGAACGACTGCCCGGCCTGCACCGTGATGGGTAAAAGCGGCAAGACGCGCGTATGGGAGGGCAAA
>CAZAUW010000017.1:0-3498 GCA_964488295.1 uncultured Candidatus Peribacteria bacterium | reverse complement strand
ATTCGCGGTGGCTCCGGAAAGGGCGAGGATGACATTGGACGTCTGGGTGACGATGTCGCGCCGCGGCCACACGCGGATCTGGGCGGATGGCAGCAGGCGGAAGACCACGAAGAGGAAGAGCAGGGTGCTGAGCACGATGAGCGTCCAGATGCGCAGTCTCGGCACCGAGAGCAACCCCATTCTCTGCAAGTGCGACCTCCACTGCTGCCGCCAGAGTGACGGCGAGAAGAACCGCAACGCCTCGGCCGCCTGGGGATGGTCGCCAAGCTCCCTACGCAGCTGCGCCGTGCGGTCGAATACGCGGATGCCCAGCCTGCGCGCGGCCGAGACCACCTCCCTGCGCTTGGTCGCCAAGCGCACGCGGTAGCGGAGCTTCGCGATATGCCCCAAAAACAGCTGTCGCTCATCGTCATCGTGCAGGAGGATTCCGTCGGCAGCCGAGAGGATCACGATCACGTCTCCTTCAGTTTCCTGAATCCTGCGGGTGAAGGTACTCCACAATTCCTCTTCCCTACGCATCACCAACGACACTTTCTGTGCGGGTTCGGACATGGAGGACAGCGTACAGGCCGCTTCCCGCATGGGCTAGACAGTAACGGCGTCTATTTTCTCAACGCCTCGATGGCAGGAAGCTTTTTTCCCGCGATGAACTCGAGCATCGCCCCCCCGCCGGTGCTCACGAAGGTGTAGGCGCCGAGAGGGTACTTGTACCGGACGTGGAAGTCGATCGTGTCGCCCCCGCCGATGATGCTCACGGCCCCCTTCCTGGTCGCCCTGGCGACCGCCTCGGCGATGCGCTTGGTGGCGTGGGAAAACCGGTTCATCTCGTAGAGGCCCAGCGGCCCGTTCCAGACGATCATCTTCGCCTTCTCGATCACGCGGATGTAGCGCTCCACCGTCACCTTGCCGATGTCGAAAATGCTCATGTCGCCCTCGATATCATCCACCGGCAGATCGACCTTCTGGGCCATTTCCGCCGCCTCGCTGGCCAGCACCGCGTCGCGTGGCACATGGATGCGCGCACGTTTGGGCTTCTCCGACTCCAGCATGAATTCCTGCGCCTCGTCGATCGCGTCTTCCTCATATTTGGACGTGCCCACATCGAACCCCCGCGCGGCGATGAAGGTGTTGGCGATGCATCCGCCAAGCAGGATATCGTCGCCCTTACGCAGAAAATGCTCGATGACCGGCACTTTCGTTTCCATCTTGGCCCCGCTGATGATGAGAGCTAGGGGATGCTTGGGCTTATCAACCACCTGCGACAAGTGCTCCACTTCTTTTTGCAATTGCAATCCCATGTACGCGGGCAGCAACTTTGCGAGCGCCACCATGCTCGCATGCTTGCGGTGGCAATTGGTGAACGCATCGTTCACGTACATGTCACCTAGGGATGCGAGCTTCTTGGCGAATGCCAAGTCATTCTGTTCCTCGCCGGGTTCGTAGCGGAGGTTTTCCAAGAACAGCACCTGACCGTTCCTCAGGTTCTTCGCCAATTTTTGCGTTTCGGCGCCAATGCACGAGCGGGCAAACAGCACCTTCACCTTGAGCAGTTTTTCCAGGACGGGAACCAGCGGTTTTTGCGTGAACTCAGGCAGCTTTTTTCCTTTCGGCCTCCCCTGGTGGGACAGGATTACCAATCGTCCGCCGCCTTTGAGGATCATCTTCATCGTCGGCACCAGCGCCTCAATACGCTCCGTGTCCATCACCTTTCCCTTCTCGATCGTCACGTCAAACCCCGCGCGGAGCAAAACGTTCTTGCCCGAAACGTTTGCCTTCTCGAGTGTGCGGAGTGTCGGCATGCACGCATTCTAATCATTCCGCAATCACACCGAAAGACGATTCAAAAAATTCCGTTCAGAACAGGGGAAATCCTTGACGAAAACTGTCAAGCGGGAGAAAGTATGCGCAACCATTTTCCTATGAATCCAGACGACAAGATCATCCGCCAAGACCTTGCACACGATGGGAACGGACTGTCCGATCGCCGCACTGCACACTGGAGGGGTGCAGGAGCAGTGCCATCGCGTTGCCAGAGAGCTGATGAAGGGCAGGAAACAAACGGATGGTGTTATTCCGGCATTGTATGAGCAAAAAATTCCTGCCTGAGTCGCGCCACGCAGGGTAGGATGGGCAGCATGGGATCCACTCCCCTCTGGACCACTCCCCTGCTTGCGCTCGCCGCAAGCATGGTTCTCCATGCGCTGGCACTCAAACTTTTTCCACACATGGGGTTGGTGGATTTCCCCAAGCGCTACGGCCTCACCCGTTCCCCCATCCCCTACCCTACGGGCATCATTGCCATCCTGCTGTTCTGCATTTTCCTCGCATTCACTGGTCCGCTCACAACGCAGACAATCGCGTTACTCAGCGCGATCATTATCCTCGGGTCACTGTGCTTTGCGGATGACAGAATGCAACTCTCGCCGTTCCTCCGCTTAGGTGTGCAGCTCCTCATCGCCATATTGCTCTTCCTCAACGGCGTACGCATCTACACGCTCACCAATCCCCTCTCGGGACTCATCGGCGGACCCGTCATCTCACTCGACAAACTGAACCTGGCAGTCGCGCCACTGGGATCCATACCGCTCTGGAGCGGGCTCTTCACACTGCTGTGGCTGGGTCTCACGATCAATGCCCTCAATTGGTTCGACGGCATTCCCGGGCAAGTGAGCACGCTCTCGGCCATCAGCTTCCTCACGATCGGCTTCCTGGCGCTGAGCATACGGGTGAACCAGCCGTCGCTGGGGCTGCTCGCCTTCATCCTCGCGGGTCTGGCATTGGGGGGGCTCCTGTTTGATTTCCCGCCGCCCAGGCTCCTCATGGGCGACACGGGCGCGATGTTCTTCGGCCTCATGATCGGCGTCCTCACGATCTACTCGGGGGGCAAAGTCGCCACGGCGTTCCTGGTGCTCGGGGTCCCGCTCATCGACCTCTTCTTCGTCGTCGTGCGGCGGCTTTTGAAAGGCCGATCCCCTCTGCGCGGCAACGCGCAGGACGAACATCTGCACCATCGTCTGCTCCAGAAAGGCTGGTCGCCCAGGCAAGTGATCCTCTCCACGGCTCTGGTGGGTGCCATCTTCGGTTCGGCGGCGCTCTTCATGGATACCCTCGAAAAATTCATCACCGCGGTGCTGCTCTTTTTGCTGATGCTGGCCTTGTCGGTGTATTCAAAGCCAGATGCAAAGAAGATATAACGTGCCAGAAGGCTGCACATCCATACGAAGAACCCGCCATCCATCTGCTGCCGATGGTTGATTATCGTTCAATATGATCCATGTACCGTCGCTGCTGCTCTCACACTGATTTTTTGCCCGGCATGCCACGCATCAATTCTTGCCCGAGGCAGTAGTGGGTTCTCCGTAGTATGGCACTGGTACTTCTCTGGGCCGGATCTCAATCAACGATGAGCATTGACCAGGATTGCGGAAATTCCATTCGTGCACGGCCCTTTCTAGGTTTATGTCCTTGCCCAGAAAGAACCGCAATGAATTTCTTTTT
>CAZAUW010000016.1:0-11458 GCA_964488295.1 uncultured Candidatus Peribacteria bacterium | reverse complement strand
ACCGGATGCTCGACATGGGCTTCCGCCCGCAGATCGAACGAATCCTCAAGCACGTGCCGCGCGAACGGCAGACGATGCTCTTCTCGGCCACTATGCCGCACGAGATCATGACACTCGCCCGCACGCAGATGAAGATGCCCGTGAGCATCGAGGTGTCGCCGGCGGGGACAACCGCAGCCAAAGTGGAGCAGGAGATCTTCATGATTCCCAAGGAAGAGAAGATGCGCCTGCTCGAGAAGCTACTGGGGCAGTACAAGGGGACGATCCTGGTTTTCTCGCGTACCAAGCACGGGGCCAGGAAGATCACGCGCATCCTGCGCGCGATCGGCCACAGCGCCGCCGAGATCCACGCCAACCGCTCGCTTGCCCAGCGCAAGGAAGCGCTGGAGGGATTTAAAAAGGGGAAGTACCGCATCCTCGTCGCGACTGATATTGCCGCAAGGGGCATTGACGTCACGGGCATCGAAGTGGTGATCAACTACGATTTGCCCGATGATCCGGGCGATTACGTGCATCGTATCGGCAGGACGGGGCGCGCGGGGCTGGCGGGACGCGCGATTTCCTTCGCCAGTCCCGACCAGCGTTCGGGCATCCAGGGCATCGAACGGCTCATCCGCTCGTCGCTGCGCCGCACGCCCCTGCCGGAGCTGCCGCCGCGAAGGGCGCCGGCACCACTGGACCAGGAACGGGCGCATCCTCGTGATCAACGAACTCGAGGACACTTCCAGCGAAGGAGACGGCGGTAGATACCCACGGGCTTACGCCCAACATTCTCTGAACATTGAACAGTGAGAGATCTTGCCGGCCGTAGCCCCGTGGATACGGGGCGAAGGCTGGTGAAGGCCAAACCGACGGGAGCCGCGCATATTCCCTTGTGGCGTCCGCCCGGAAAAAGGCATCATGGTGCCACCATGCGCCCTCCCGCCAGCGCCTTGGCGCTCTTCCGCGGACTGGACGCGCCTGCGCGCGCGACGGTGAAAGCCGCGCTCCGGTTTGGCCATGCGCACCTTGCCGGGCTCAAACGGCGGAGCCGCGAGAGCTACGCCGACCACGGGGTGGAGGTGGCTGCGGTGCTTCGGGAAATGACGGGCGACCCGTCGCTTTTGAGCGTGGCAATCCTGCACGACATCCTGGTGCATCCAGATGGCATTCAGTTGCTCGCCGCATCGCCGCTCGCCGGGGAGGAACGGGAGCTCGTGCGCAAGCTCCACCCCCTGCGCCGGCTCCACATCGACGCCAACACGGAGGAACTCGACCGGGTGATCTCGGCCTTCATGGACGATCCCCGTCTGCTGCCGCTGCGCATGGCGCACCGCCTCAATGACGTCCGTCACTTTGACCGCTTCGCGCGCCCGCTCACGGTACGGATGGCCACCGAGTCGCTGCACATGTACACCTCCATCGCGGGCAGGCTCGGCATGCACCAGTGGCGCACCGAGATGGAGAGTATCTGCTTCCCACTCCTCTGCCCGCAGGCGGCCGCACATCTGCAGAAGCAGTTTGATGCGCACCGCGCGCTCGACGAAACCTGCCTGACGCATGCGCGGCGCTTCTTGCTGCGCAAATTGCGCGAGCGCGGGATCGGCTGCCGCATCGACATGCGCGTCAAGGAGCTCTACTCCACCTACCGCAAGATGGTCATCAAGCGCCGCCGTTTTGAGGAACTCACCGACCGGCTGGCGCTTCGCATCATCGTGAAGACGGAAGAAGACTGCTACCGGACGCTCGGCATCGTCCACGCCCACATGCACCCGATCCCCGGCAAGTGGAAGGATTACATCGGGGTGCCCAAGGAGAACGGTTACCGCTCCATCCACACGGTGGTATATCCGCTGGCGGGCGTCTCGGAACAGCCGATGGAGATCCAGATCCGCACCGACGCAATGCACCGGGAGTGCGACTTCGGCCCGGCGGCCCACGGGGAGTACAAGACGATCGCGTACGCGCTCTCGGCGCGGCCGACCAGGGTGAACTTGTTCCGTAATCTTGAAAGCCTGCGCCAGGAAGCCCGCTCGCCCCGGCAATTCGCCCAGACGCTGCGCAATTACTTCAACGAAGACCACATCGCACTCTTCGACCATCGCAATAATCTCTATCACTTAAAACATCCGGCCACGGCCCTCGATTTCCTCTGCCTCATCCAGCCACGCAGGGTGCACCTGCTCAAGGGCGTGAAGATCAACGGGCGCGAGCAACCGCTCTCGACGAACCTCCGCGACGGCGACACGGTGGAAGCCAAATTCGGCCGCGAAACAGTGCTTCGGCGCGACTGGGTACACGCGGTGGCGCACCGCACGTCCCGGCAGATCATCCGCATGGTCTTGCGCCGCGACATGATGAAGGCCCAAATGCTGAAAATGAGGGAGAAGGATGGTATAGTGACTAATTTGACTTAATTAAATTATCATTCATAATACAAATTATGACGGAGAAACCTGCTGAGACTATATCCCGACGCACCTTTCTGAAGGGCGCGCTGGGAGCCGCAACCGGGGGCGTGGCCGCCACGCTGGGGACCTGCGCATACAAGAAGGTACGTGAGGTTCTGCACGAGCGGGACGACGCGGAGATACAGTTGGCCGTGGTGTCACTCCTGGCACAACCGCAGTACGGAGGGCAGGAGTTTGATTCCCAAATCCTGGGACCTGCTGAGTTAGAAGTATACGACGTGAACAGCAAGGTATTGACCTTCCGTGTCCCGCGCGACGAGAAGGACGACATCCGGCTCTTCATCCGACCGGAGGCGCGCGAAGGGAAAGAGCTGCGGGTGCTGCCGAGCATCCAGGGCGAAGCCATGTTCCGCTTTGAGGTGCCGCTGGCGTACTTCCATGTCGATCCCGACAAGGTGCTGCGCTTCCCTTACCGCGGCGCCGTCTACCGCATCACCCCGCGCCAACTGTTGGAGTCGATGGATGAAAAAGGTGTGTATGGCGGCAAGCATTTCGCCGAGATCGGCCCTGGGAGCGGGATCGTGAATCACGGCAGGTACGTGGCGTCGGCGCACAACCCTTCCGTGCGCGACTTCGCAAACGAGCTGAAAGAGCATCTGCATCTGCAGAGCCGCGAAGACCTGGTGCAAGCCGCGCTGTCGCTCGTCACCGACGAGATCAAGTACGACAAGAGGGAGGCGATGGGCAACGTGCAGGTAATGAGGCGCGCGACGGATTCATTGATGTCACGCAACGCCACGTGCTCCGGGAAGACCATCCTGCTGGCGTCGCTCCTTAGCCAGTATGGCGAGGATTGCCTGCTGCTGTACTCACACCACCATATTGCCGTGGCGGTGAAGGCCGGGGACTTCCCGCGCGATAACGGGTACCACTTCCAGTATCGCAACGAGCAATGGATGCTCGCCGAAACGACCGTCAGTGGTTTCCAGATAGGGAAAACGAGGCTGCAGGTGCCCTTCGATGTCGGTGCCGTCCGCTACATGCAAAAGCCCGATGAGGTGGATCGCATCTACGACGCCGCCGGCAACCCCTTGCCGATGAGGGACCAATGAGCAAAAACGCGTAGTGGACATGCGCCCCTTGCCCGCTCTGGTAGGATGGGTAGTTGATCCTTCCCATCTTCCCTTATGACCATGTTCCTCTCTTCCCTCCATATGTACGGCGACTGGGGGCTTGCGGCCCTGCGCCTCAGCATCGCCGCCATCTTCCTCTACCACTGCCGCAGCAAGCTCGGCAACGCGTCCTTCATGGGCTTCATTGGCATCGCGGAGCTCCTGGGCGGCCTTGGCGAACTGCTCGGATTCCTCACGCAATTGGCATCGCTGGGCCTTGGCATCATCATGCTCGGCGCCTGGTGGAAGAAGATGAACGAGTGGCACGTGCCCTTCGCGGCGCACGACAAGACCGGCTGGGAACTCGACATGATGATTCTCGCCGGATGCATAGCGCTCTTCTTCCTCGGCGGCGGGGCCTTCGCGCTCGACCGGATGATGTTTGGATGGTGAGGGCCTACCATGCCGCGGGAAACGACGCGTGCTGTCTGCTGCGTGGAGCTAATGGCTCACATCTCTGCTAGCATGCGAGATACATGCCGCGTGGTTTCATCAGCATTTCCACCGACTTCGGGCCGGGCAACAAAGGCATCGGGGTGATGCGGGCGGTGATGCTGGGCATCTGCCCCCATGCGACGATCATTGACCTGGCAAACGACATCACGGGATTTGACATCAAACAAGGCGCCAAGTTGCTCGAAGCCACCGCCTATCTCCCCATCGGGTGTCATCTCTGCGTCGTGGACCCGGGCGTGGGCACCAGGCGCAGGGCAATTATCATCCAAACCGGCCGCGGTGATTTCCTCGTGGGCCCCGATAACGGCGTTTTGATTCCCGCAACACGGTTTTTGGGAGGCATCGCCAACGTTTACGAGATCACCAACGCAACACTCATGCGGACTCCCGTGTCCCCCATCTTCCACGGACGCGATATCTTTGCTCCCGCCGCGGCGCATCTGACTGCAGGTACTCCCATCGAACAGTTCGGCCCGTCCATTCCCCCAAGCGATCTGGCACCCGCAGCGTACGAGGAAGCGGTGTACGAAAACGGATCGATCGACGCCGAGGTCATCCTCATCAATGCGTTCGGGAGTGTCTTCCTGAATATCATGCAGACGGAGATGCACAAGTTGTGTTCGGTGGGTGACATCGTCAATGTCCATTGTGGAGAGAAGACCATGCCTGTCCCCTACCAGCGGACGTTTGGGGATGTGCAGGAGGGAGAGGATGTGATGATGGACGATGATTTCGGCCGGGTGGAAATGGCGGCCAACCGCGGGAGTTTTGCCAAGAAATACAACGTCAAGACTGGTGACCCCGTCACACTGCGCAAACGTTAGGGGTTTTTTGCCGCCACAAATCTCATCGAGAGTGAATTCACGCAGTGGCGCGTGTTTTTCTCGGTCAAATGTTCACCCTCGAACACATGCCCCAGGTGCGCGCCGCAGTTGGCGCACTCGATCTCGGTGCGCAGGCCGTCGGGATCGAGGAGGCGTTTGACTGCGCCCGGGATCTCGTCATCAAAGCTCGGCCAGCCGCAGCCGGAATCGAATTTGTCGCCCGATCGGTAGAGTTCCGCTCCGCAGCGCTTGCAGAGGTACGTTCCGGCCTCGAAGAAATGGTCGTACTGGCCGCTGAAGGGTCGCTCCGTTCCTTTGTGAACAATGATGCGTTCTTCCTCGGGCGTGAGGGGGTTGAGTGGCACGCGCGGATGATAGCGGAAACGGCGGATGCCGGCGGATGCTTTTTTGCTGTTCTTGTTTGTTGTTTCCCCCCTCACCCCGACCCTCTCCCCGTACCAATACAGTGAAAAGCATTGTTCACTGACAGTACACAGTCGCCACAGACAGGGAGAGGGAGTGATTGCATCTCACATCATACCCTTCAATCGCTTCTTCTCTTCAAACGGCAACGGTAACCCGTCAATGAACTTCTTGAATCCATCGTGCGTCACGGTCTCCCCGCGCGTGAGTTCCTTGAGCTTCTCGTAGGCGCCGGCGACTTTATGTTTGCGCAGCACCGTCTGGACCGCCTCGGCCAGCACCTCGGGATGCGCGGCGAGTTCGCGCCGCGCGGCGTCACGGTCCAAGGATACTTTGGAGAAGCCCTTCCCAAGCGACAGGACGGCAAGCAAATGGTAGCCGAAGGCCGTACCGATGCTGCGCTGGACGGTGGAATCGCTCAGGTCGCGCTGCAGGCGGCTCACCGGGAGTTTCTCGGCAAAATGCGTGAAGAGCGCGTTTGAGAGGCCGAGGTTCCCCTCGGCATTCTCGAAATCAATCGGGTTCACCTTGTGCGGCATGGTGGACGATCCCACTTCGCCCGCGATCACACGCTGCTTGAAAATGCCGCGCGAGATGTAGAGCCACATGTCGCGGCTCAGGTCGAGCAGGATCGTATTGATGCGGATGAGGATATGGCTCAGTTCGGCGATGTCGTCGTGGGGATTGATCTGCGTGGTTTCCGTAAGCGGCACCAGCCCGAGCTTTGTGACGAACCTGGCGCGGAAGCGTTCCCAATTCACGGCCGGGTACGCCGCCCTGTGCGCCGAGAAATTGCCGACGGCGCCCCCGAGCTTGCCCTCCATCCGGAAAGTCTGGAGTTGCCGGAGTTGTTTTTGCAGGCGCAGGACGAAGACCTCCAATTCCCTGCCGACGGTCGTGGGTGTTGCGGGCTGCCCGTGCGTGAGGCTGAGGAGCTTTGTGTTTTTGGTCGCGTTGCCAAGCTTGGCGAGCTCCCGCACGGCCGATTGCAAGGCGGGGACGGTGACCTGCTTGAGCGAGCGCTGGATGAGGATGCCGTAGGCGAGGTTATTCACGTCTTCGCTCGTGAGCGCGAAGTGCACGAATTCCAGGTACGGCCGGATGCCCGGCATCCTCTGCATTTTCTTCTTGAGGAAGTATTCCACGGCCTTCACGTCGTGGTTTGTTTCCTTCTCGATCTCCTTTATGCGCTGCGCATCCGACGCCATGAACCGCCTCACAATCTCCTCCAAAAACACGCGCGCCTTTTTGGAGAGCGGCGGGAGTTCTTCGACGCCTTTTTCGTCCGAGAGCGCGATGAAGTACTTCACTTCGATTTCCACCCGCGCCCGGATGAGCGCCTCCTCGGAAAAAAACGCCCGCAGGGCCGCGGTGTGTTTTTCATAGCGGCCGTCGAGCGGCGAGAGGGCGATGAGCATTGGGGGAGAGTATAGCGGTGAAGGCACCGAGAAGCCAATCTTTCGCAATTGCCTGGTGCATTGCTGAAGCGTACTATCACACCTCTATGGATGAAACCGTGCTTGCAACCAAGGCTGACCTTGCGCAAATGACGCAGGATGTACTGCGCGAAATGCAGAAAATGTACAACAAGCTGTATGAGGCAGACGATCAAATTTTGACGGTTCTCGGCAACATGGACAAAAGACTGACCAAGAAAGTAGAAAACCACGAGGAGCGTCTTGTGGTGATCGAGAAGACGCTGGCTGCGTAATTCTTCTGTCCATTCTATGTCTTCAAATAAGGAAAGACAAAACCTGTTCCCTTCGATGATTTCGCCAAGAAATATGGTGTATAACTTTGTGATCACAGAAGCTGCATTATTGTAGCGACGACATCTTCGCTATTCATATGCTCAGTATCGATAACTGTTCCACTGTCGAAGCGTGAGACCATTGTATGCACCGCTTGTGCCGCATCCTTACCGTACGAATGCTTTCTCTTGCTGTCACGGTGAATGCAAGTCTCCACTGATGCTTTCAAAGTGAATATTCGGATTTGATTGCTAAAATGAGACAGAAAGTAACCAACATGCTCTGCATGATAGAAATTTCCATCGATGATGACGGGTTTCCCCGCTTCAATGTTCCGTCTGATTGATGGAAGTACATGCTCAGAACATGCAAGAAAATTTCGCACAGGAATGCCTTCGCCTTCTACTTGATTCAGACCCAACTCAACAAGTACCTCATCTATAGAAATATACTCACAATCAAACTGAGCAGCCAGCATGCGGGCGACTGTGGATTTACCCACGCCGAGAGGACCTCGAATGAGGATGAGTGCTTCCATTGGATAATTATATAGAAATGGTTCGGGTCTCGATAAGCCAATACGATCTGACTCACTTCCCCTCGATCTCTTCGAGCGTCTCGCCTTCTTCGGCGGGCTCCAGCTGCTCCTCGATTTTCTTCTCCTCGCGCTGCTTGGCCTTCTCGCCCTCGAAGATCTCGAGGAACTGCCCCACGCTCATCGTCTCTTCGTCGAGCAACACGACGGCCAACTCATCGAGTTTCCCGCGGTGTTTTGCGAGGAATCCCTTGGCGCGTTCGTACTGGGCGCTGATGGTCGCGCGGACGAATTCGTCGATCTTGCGCGCGATCTCTTCGGAATAATTGCGGGCGAGGGAGGGGTCGACGCCCGCGAAGATCGTGCCTTGTTTTTCTCCGTAGGCCACGAGGCCCAACGCGCCGTCGCCCATGCCGTACTTCATCGCCATGTTGCGCGCGATCGCCGAGGCGCGCTCGATGTCGTTGCTGGCGCCGGTGGTGATCTGGCCGAAGACGATCTCCTCCGCCGCGCGGCCGCCGAGCAACCCGCAGATCTCGTCAATGAACTTGCTGCGGCTGGTGGTGTACTGGTCTTCCTGCGGCAGGAACCACGTGACGCCCAGCGCCGAGCCGCGGGAGACGATGGAGATCTTGTGGAGCGGGTCGGAATCGGGGCACAGGTGACCGACGATGGCGTGCCCGAGCTCGTGGTAGGCGGTGATCTCCTTTTCCTTCTTGGTGAGTTTGCGCGACTTCTTCTCGCCGCCGATCGTGACTTTTTCCACGGCGTCCACGAGATCGCGCTGGGTGACGGCCGGATGGCGGCGCTTGGCGGCGAAGATCGCCGCCTCGTTCATGATGTTCTCGAGGTCGGCGCCGGTGAGGCCGACCGTCTGCTTGGCGATGTCGCTCAGTTTGACGTTCTTGGCCATTTTCTTGTTGCGGGCGTGCACGTCCAGAATCTGCTCGCGCGCCTGCAGGTCGGGCTTGTCGATGAAGATGCGGCGGTCGAAACGGCCGGGCCGCAGCAGCGCGATATCCAGCACGTCGGGGCGGTTGGTGGCGGCCATCACGATCACGTTCGTCCCCTGCTCGAAACCGTCCATCTCGGTGAGGATTTGGTTCAATGTCTGCTCGCGCTCGTCGTGCCCGCCGCCGAAGCCCGCGCCGCCGCGCTGGCGGCCGACCGCATCGATCTCGTCGATGAAGATGATGCAGGGGGCGTTGCGCTTGGCTTTGGCGAAGAGGTCGCGCACACGGCTGGCACCGACCCCCACGAACATCTCGACGAATTCGGAACCGGCGATGGAGAAGAACGGCACGCCGGCCTCGCCCGCCACCGCACGCGCCAGGAGCGTCTTGCCCGTGCCGGGGGAGCCCACGAGCAGCACGCCGCGCGGGATCTTGGCCCCGATGCTCGTGTACTTCTTGGGATTCTTGAGGAAATCCACCACCTCCACCAAATCCTCCTTGGCCTCCTCGGCGCCCGCCACGTCGGCGAAGCGCGTCTTCACCTGCTTGGCGTCGGCGATGCGCGCGCGTGATTTGCCAAACGACATCGCGCTCGACTGGCTGCGCATGAGCCCCCGGAAGAGCCAGATGAGCCCCGCCAGGACGAGGAGGATCTCGATGGCATAGGGCAGCATGGAGTAGAAGAAATTCTTGGTTTCCTCGTTCTCCACTGTCACGACGGTCTTGTTCTTGGGGTCATTCCACCCCAGGCGGCTGATCGTGTCACCGTCCTCCTTGTACGACTGGATGATGCCGCCGTTTTTGAGTGTGGCGTAGACCTTGTTGTCGCGGATCAAAATTTCCTTGAATGACGCGCCGGCGTAGCCCTGCGTGATCTGGCTCAAGGGAACCTCGGGGGCGCTGGCGTACTTCTCCTCGTTCTGGCGCTGCGGATTGAGCAGGTACAGGAAGAAGAGGAAAATAAGGAGGCTGAAGAGCAGGAAGCTCCACAGCCACTGCTGGCGGTTGCCGGGTGAGGGACGGTACGCGGGAGGCACGGGGCAAGAGTAGCAAAGGAAAGGAGGAGCGTCACCAGCGTTGACGCACTTTGTGTGCGGTGATGACAGGGTGCCAGGTATTAGGAAAACGAATAAACGTCGATCGCCGGGCGTGCTAGCATGACCATATGCCCACGGTGCTCATCACGCCCTCCATCCTCTCCGCCGATCTGGCGCATTTGCAGGATGAAGTTGATTCGCTTGGCGGCGCCGACTGGCTGCAGGTGGACGTGATGGACGGGCATTTTGTGCCAAACTTGAGCTTCGGCGCCCCGGTGGTGCGCTGTCTCAAAACCGTGTTGCCGCTCGATGTCCACCTGATGGTGAGTAACCCCGCTGATCGCATCGCGGAGTTTTTGGCGCTCAAGGCGTCGCACATCACCTTCCATGCCGAGGCGGTGGATGAGACGGACGGCCGCACGGCGCTCATCGCCGCCATCCGCAAGGGCGGGGCCACGGCCGGCATCGCGATCAATCCCGATACACCCGTAGATGTAATCGATGACGTCCTTGGGCAGATTGACCTCGTCCTCGTGATGTCCGTCCAACCGGGCTTCGGCGGGCAATCGTTCATCCGCTCGGTGTTGCAGAAGGTCTCCGCCATCCGCGGGCGTTTCCCACGACTCATGATCCAGATGGACGGAGGCATGGATGCGCAGACGGCAAAGGATTGCATCAGGGCGGGCGCGAATAACCTCGTGGCCGGGAACTTCATCTTCGCGGCCAAGGACCGGGCCGCCGCCATTGCTTCGCTGCGACCATGACCAAGCGCATGAAACTTATCCTGATCGGCATCGTCCTCGTCGTCCTCTTCCTGTCCTTCCTGCTGCTTCCCCGGGCCGCGATGAAGCCGCAATCGCAACTTCACTCGATCCAACTCCTCAGCCCCGCAGGGTCATCTCTCTCCCTGCACGTGGAATTCGCCGTCTCGGCGGCAGAGCAGCAGAAGGGACTCATGAACCGCCGCGGCATCGGCGACGACGGCATGCTGTTCCTCTTCGACCGCCCACAGCCGCTCGACTTCTGGATGAAAGACACCCTCATCCCGCTCGATATCGTCTTCTTCGGCCAGGACGGCGCCTACGTCTCTTCCACGACAATGCAGCCCTGCACCAAGGACCCATGCCAATTGTACGCATCCGGACGGGAGGCACAGTATGCATTGGAGCTGCCGGCGGGGTTTACGCAGCAGCATCACATCGGGGCCGGGTGGTCACTGAAAGTCCTGTAGTGAGAAAAGTCTGAAAAAACAAGATATAGGACGAGGGAAATTTTCGTGGGACGTTGCGCTCTGTCTCTTTCCTTTCCCCCATCCCTAACCCTTCCCCCCACGGGGGAAGGGAATGTGTGTGTTTTGTGCTCGTCGGCGTTCCCTCCCCCGCCCGCCTGCGCGGCGGCTACGGCGGGCAGGGGGGGGGGGGTGCCCCGCGAAGTGGGGGGGGTGGGGGGGAACGGAACAGACAGAGCATAATGTTTCTCTCATGCCTCCTACCGCTTTGTATCGTGCGTCTTGCCCGCCCGCGCGACCGGCGGATCGGGCGGGCATCTTGTACCTTCGCCCCTCACGCTGTCACAGCGGCGTACTGCTCCAGGTTCCTGCGGATCCTCCCCGCCACATCGGGATCTTCAGGCACCTCGAAGGACTTGCCCGTCATGCGCTCATAGAGGTCAATGTATTTCTGCGCCAGCATCACGCGGATGTCGGGCGTGATCATCGCTCTCAACGCTTCTTTTTCGGCGGGGTCGTAGACGTCCACGCCCTGTTCCTTCAGCCAGAGGCGGAAGAATTCCTTATCGAGGCTCTCGGGGTCCTTGCCGCTGCTGAACCGTTCCTCGTACGTGGCCGCCACCCAGTATCTCGATGAGTCGGGCGTGTGCACTTCGTCGGCGAGCGTCAGAACCCCGTCTTCGTCGTAC
>CAZAUW010000015.1:8367-11676 GCA_964488295.1 uncultured Candidatus Peribacteria bacterium | reverse complement strand
CCTGCAAAGAACAACGCCGCGGTGGTCGCTGCCATGGCGTGGCTGCAAACAGCCGACTTCCTGTACGGCAGTGTGAGGGACGCCATTGCGCAGATCATTGGTGCGAATCCTCAATCGGAAGCTGTCCAGACCGTTGCCGTGCCCGACGCACCGGCTGCGACTCTCCAGCCGGCTCCCGCAGTGGATTACTCGCACATCCCACAGGTCAACGGGGCCGATTTGATGCGTATCGCGGGCGACAGGATCGTGGAGATGTGCGGACTTGGGATCAAAGAAACAGCGAAGGAAATCGGCGCAAAGCTGTATCCGAACTTACTGGGGCCGACCGTGAAACAACCCCCGAACGCGCAGGATTATCTCGACGGGATTTCGTCAGGGATGGACCATGCCTACCAGGTGATCTGCGAAGCCGCTGCGGAGGCGTTCCGCGAAGAGTGTTATAGGCGCGCGGGACAACCCGACCCATTCCCCAATCATCTGCAGGAAGTGCTCAATGCCAGTCGCTTTCCCACCCTCGGACTCGTGCCGGACGCAGCGACCTTTCGTAGGACAGTCAACGATTGCTTCCCCCAGCTCTACCGCATGATGATGGGCATGGAAGGCGACAGTCTAACGCAGCAGATTCGGACAAGGAACCTCAGTGCGCAAGGGGTGAATCCGGAGACGGCAGGCATGTCGGCGGAACTCATCGCCGCAAACGCGAAATACGCGCAGAACGTTGCAAACGGGACAAGGGTGGCAGTGGTAGATGTATACACGCAAGTAGCCCAGAATCTTCAAAATCAAATAAACATTGCAAAAGCCTTGTATTCGGATGTCGTGAATAATCCCGCTGCGCTGGCGATGCTGGCAACGGATGCTTCCTGTGGCATGATGGATTCTGGACATGGCTCACTCGTAATCAAGCCACCGGAAAACATCATCCCCAAGGAAATTGATCCTTCCAAGCCTTTGGTGCTCATCTTCCTGGGATCCAATGAAAACCCCTATGGTTTTGATGAGAAATGGGCAAGTGATACGCTCTCAAAACCGGGATCACTGCCGCAGTATCCACCGAGCATGCGCTATCCGGCCTTGAACTCGTTTGCCGCGAGATTGAGGAAAGACGGATTCCAAGTGAAAATACTACAAACCGGCAATAACATCACTGGAATGCTCAGTACCACATCGGCAACCACTTCATCAACCGCTGCGAATGAATTTTATAACATAGCCTGGCTGCAAGCCCAGTATCAGGATTTTGCGGGAAAACTAGGAGGAATACTTTCCATTGGCTACAGCTGGGGCAGTGGAATGATGTACGACGTCATGCAATACAACTATCAGAATTTGCATGTTCCAGTATTAGGGAGCGTGAACATAGACGGCGTTGATATGGATCATATGCTTCCAGAACTTGCCGAACCTGCGGGAACCCCTCACCATCTTGATATCATCGAAAATAATGGTGATCACTTTATGCAAATACCTCTTCTCAATAGCACTATCACCTTCCCTGTTTTCGGCTCCCAAGTGTGGCAAACAAATAACAAAACAACGTACGAAAAACTCATGTTGTCCTCCGACGATCACATCACAATTCCATATGACAACGCTACACTGAACAAGATATATCAATTTATACTCTCTTACATTCCACAAAAATGAAGAGGATAAGGCCAATCATGTACGGAATCCTCTACGGTTTTATTACCGCATTGCCCCCCTTGTTTGTTTGCCTCAATAGTCCTCAAGTAAGCAAGTTTATCGAGGGATGGTATTTTAGGGTGTTATCGCTGATTTTCGCCCCGATTTTGTTGGCAATCACCATACTTTTTCCCGTTCTCAATTTGCCTGCTCTATTGCTATGGAATGCAGTAGGGCCATTGCCGACTTTGCTACTCAGCATGTGTTTTTGGGGAGTTGTATCTTTCTTTTTGTACCAATATTTGAACGAACCGATGAGCAAAAAACATCGGATTATCCTGGAATTGTACATGGGGTTTTGCCTCATCATCGGTCTGCTTTATTTTCTCAGTCTGCCACTTACAAAAATGAATTGCTCGATGATTCCTCATGAACTGCATTCTGATTAGTGACTGTTTGAGAATCTCATTGAAGGTGCAGGCTTCTCCCCGCAAAAGCCCAATACCCCGAAACTCAGCAAAAAGACGCCGATCGTGAGAATGAGATCACCGAAATCGCCATTATAATAAGAGCCAACTGTTGTTGTGTACGAAAAGACAAAATCCCCCACAAAAATCACTCCTAAAACCAGTAAGATAGCAATAATATCGAATTTGTATCTTCCTTCCATATACTTGAATGATAATCCTGATATAAGAGCAGCGATCGTAAGGGCAAAAAAATCTTCAAGCGGGTAGGCAATATCCAGAATCATTTTGAGTGGGTTTCCACCAGCAGAAGTCAGCACACCACCTCGAGCGACATTGATAAGCGCGTAATAAGAAACAAAAAATGTGACAATGGGGACAACGATGACAAATATCTTGGCATTCAGACTTTTCAATCCCGTCTTTGCGCCCGCAGCATCGGCCAAAAATGCTACTCCAAGGCTAATGAAGAATATACTTGGCGCAAAAGGAATATCAGCAATCGAAGGATAAGGAGCTGCTACCCCAAGGAAAAAATTATAGTATGACCATATCATCTCTCCACAACCCCACAAAAATACCCCAAGACTCATAAAGAAAACCGATTTCCCAATAGCAGTTTTGAGTCCACCCCACACCTTCAAATGCAACATTCCTGCAACACCACTGAAGAGAGGGATCAGACCGAACAAAAATGAGTAGAGATAATTATAGAAACCACCTGTGGACTTCATAAGAAATAACCCACACCAAGCAACTAGCAACAAACCAAAAAATGCAACGCAAATCTTTTGGAGTATGTTCAAGGAGATGGAATCATGAAATGGAATTGCAGCTGCCTGAGGAGCTGCACCAGTCTTTTGATTATTCTTCGTTTGTTCTCTCCATAAACGCTCAAATGCAATGCGCTCCGACTGCGCCAGCTGAGGGAAGCGGATGAAAGATGCTTCAGCATTTTGCTCATTGATACATGCCACAGTATCACCGGCGATGATCTTGGTGAATGATAAAGGATAGTTTTCAGCTGGCATAAGCATTGTGCAGCGATATTCAAACGGGTCACGGGTGCGGAAGCGTCGAGCGATGGGTGTGTCTGGTGCAATGACGCGTTGGAACACGCCGTATACTTGTCTTCGTCGGAAATATGATGCTAGAAATTCACTAAATCCATCGGAATCTTGGATGCTTTTAGGCACAAAAAACTTACCGAGCTCAA
>CAZAUW010000015.1:0-8357 GCA_964488295.1 uncultured Candidatus Peribacteria bacterium | reverse complement strand
TTTCTCATATGACTGCATTAACCCATCTCTGCCTGAAAAATGTTTTATTTCTGGGTGGTTCTTCGCGACACTGATGTTCTTCATAAATTGGGAAAAACTTTGATGTTTGCGCTCCATCATTTCGGTGTGATCCTTCAAATTCTTTTTCGTCCAAGCCACAATCGCTTGGGTGTCCAGGATGACATACCTGTTACGCTCATTGAGCTTCTCAGTGCCTACTATCCCCCGCCTGATTAATTTCTTGAGAGCCGCATCGACTACACCGTTTCCCTTCCCGCTCTTGACGGCCAACTCACGCACTGTAAGCGAGTTGCCTTCTAGTAGTTTGCGCAGGATGATGATCTCAGTACCTGTAAATCCGCATTCTTCCAGATAATTTTCAATGCCGAGCGGTAACGTGAGGTTCATAGGACACGAGGGAAATCCAATCTCTGTAGGCAGAGATCAAACATGCAATTTACACTAAATTTTTCTAATGTAAATAGTACTGCTTTTCAATCTCAGAGCTGACCTACTTCAGCGGCAACTCGATGAAGAAGTTTGTCCCCTTCCCTTCCTCACTCTCAAACCAGATCTTGCCCCCCTGCGCTTCGATGGCGCCTTTGGCCACGTACAAACCGAATCCGTTTCCTTCTACTGTATTGCGCACGTTGGTCGCACGATAGAGCTTTTCGAAAACTTTCGTCTGCTCGGCCTTGGGGATGCCCAAGCCGGTATCGCGCACTTCGCAGTAAAGAGTGTTACCCCTCACCTGCACAGTGAAGTTCACTTTGCCCCCGGGCGGTGTGTATTTGACAGCATTCGTGAGCAGGTTTTCCACCGTCATGCGCGTGTAGCGCTTATCGAGCATCGCAACCGGCAACTTCTCGGGCATAGATATCTGCAAATCCACCTGCTTCTCCTTCGCCTTGGGAACGATGATCGCGAGTATCTCCTTGAAGAAGTCATTCAAATCCAAATCCTGCTTGGCAATCTTCACTCTCCCCAGCTGAATGCGCGACACATCCAATATCATGGCAATCAAGTCGGCAAGGCTAGTAGTGATCGATTGCATCGTTCCCACATGCTCTTTTTGGTTGGCCGGCAATGCGCCAAGGTCTCCGCTTTGCAGCATCTCGAGATACCATTTGATGGACGTAACCGGTGTAGCAAGTTGGTGGCTCACGATGCCCAGCAGCTCATCTTTTTGCCTATCGAGTTCCCTGAAGAATTCAACCCGCGATTTCCAGATTCGAACTATTGATATAGTCAAAAGAGTCAGAATAATCACAAGAATAAATATGAAAATCCAAAATGGTATAAATGCCATATTGGTCTGCCTAACAAATTCGGTTACATCTACGTCTACATTTAACACATAATTAGCCTTCCCATTTCTGTCAAAAATCGGAGAGCTAGCATCTAGTGTTGCTCCCCACTGACTTACTTCTAAGTTGTCATCAACATCACTTTTAACAAAAGCATTCTGAACAAAATTAGGTACCGAAGAACCATCGTAAATGTCTCCTGGATAGTTTAATGCATCAGCAGAATCGATTTTTCCATCCCCATTCAAATCGATCGGTATATTTGGATGAAGTGAATCTGCATCCGCAACATACTCAAATAAAGTTGGATGGCTCGTTTTTCTATAAATATCAATAAACCTCAAAGAAGGATTTTGCGATCGCAAAGCTTGCATTGAAAAGATAATTTTCTTATAGATGCTGCTACTAACACTCTCCCTACCCCTAATTTGATCCAAATCTTTTACATCAAAATTTAATGCCGCTGCCTCAGCAATTGATTTCACCCTTTCTTGCAAACTCAACTTGAATAGACTCTTTATTTGCAGAAAAATAAAGAAAGCTACAGAAATTGTTACAAAGACACAAAGGAGGAGTAAGAGATAACTCTTATAAGGCTTGAAGTCGTCCATATGCTTTATGTGTATTTAGCCTGCATCTATTATATGTCTTTTGATAAAGCAAAACAATTCTTTTTGAGATTGCTGGATCTTAAAAATCTATCTAGCATTCAGTTCATGTTGCTTATAAGAACATATCTTGCAAAGAGTCGCATCCATGGTATAGGAGTTTTTGCCCGAGAGAAAATCCCAAAGGGGACTAAGATTTGGAAATTTATACCAGGATTAGATGTGAAAATCGGTAAAGAGATATTGGGAAAATTACCTCAGCCAGCTCGTGAGCAAATTATTCACTACAGTTATATCAATAAAGTTACTGGAGAATATGTGCTACCAGCTGATAACGATCGATTTACAAATCACTCAGAGAATCCAAATACTACGAATATTGGATTCGGCGCAGATGAAGGTGAAACATACGCTGCACGAGATATAGAAGAAGGGGAAGAGATTACTACTAATTATAAAGAGATCGATCCAACAGATCCCCCTATAAAGTAATACACACTTACGTGTTTTCCTGCCCACTCCAACAAGACAATCGTTGCGATTTCACTCATCGCAATGGATAACATTGCCCACATGCATTCTTCATCGAATAATTTACTGAAGACTAGATTTTTGCCATCTGAAGGATCTATTTAGGTATAGGCCATTAACGCTAAACTTAAAGATAACGAAGACGATTGTCTTTCCGCTCACTTACGGCCCATGTTTGCCATAGACATGACCGGATTGAAGAACGACTCATCAAACCCCATCTCACTGCAGAACCATGAAGCTCGCTTAAAAACTGCTGTATGCCTCCTATGGATAGCCCCGAGACACCTGGCAGCGACCCGGCTGATCCTGACACTTGGTTTTTTCACCAGCAATATCGGGAGAATCGGACCTTACAAGATGGCCCCAATGTTTCTTGAGCCTCACCATATAATAATCCCACCGAAGAACAACGAAAAAAAGTCCCGGGAACGATTCACGCGCGGCGATTCTTGCGTCACTATGTCCGCCTTGTGCCATCCCTCTCTCTTCCTCCCATCACGGTCTTCGATGTGGAAACCACGGGGCTCGATCCCCTGCGCGGCCACCGGATCATCGAAATCGGCGGCGTGCGGCTGGAGGGCGGGATGGTGAGGGAGGAAACGGCCTTCTCCGCGATGGTGAACCCCGAGCGGGAGATACCCTGGGAAGCCAGGCAAGTGAATAAGATCAGCGATGATGACGTGAAGGACGCGCCCACCATTGACGTCGTGCTGCCGCAGTTTTTGGAGTTTGCCGCAGGCACCCTGCTCTTTGCGCACAATGCCGGCTTCGACACGGGTTTCCTGGAAGCCGAAAAGCAGTACTGCTGGGGCTACGTGGACCTGCCCGAGTGCTTCTGCACCATGAGGCTGAGCCAGAGCCTGTACCCCGCGGAGTTCCGCCATTCGCTCGACGTCCTGGCGCGCAAGTTCGGCCTCACGATGCCGCAGCTGCGCCACCGGGCCCCGGCCGACGCCATCCTGGCCGCCCAGGCCCTCCAGAAGATGATCGAGGCAGGGGGGATCCGGTCGGTGGAGGAGTTGCGGCGGAGGGCGGGGCTGAAGACTTTGGTGAAGTAAGGATTCCGAGGAAGCCGACGATTCCGACGAATCCGATGATTTTTTCCGCTCGTCGGTGTCCTCGGATTCCTCGGAATCCTCATCCTGAAGATCCTTTTCTCTGTAAAAAACCCTGTAGAATATTCCCAATGACCACCCTGCCAATCATCACAGGAAAGGACAACCCGATGCTCCGCGCCAAGGCGACGCCGGTAAAAAAAGTGACGAAGAAACTCCTGAAGCTCATTAGCGATATGGAGGCGACGATGGAAGGCAGGGGCGTGGGGCTGGCCGCGCCGCAGGTGAGCCAGTCCATCCGCCTGTGCCTGGCGCTCGTGAACGGCAAGGTGACGCCGCTCATCAACCCCGATATTACCTGGAAGAGCAGGGAGACGGCGCTGGACCAGGAGGGCTGCCTGAGCCTGCCCGACGTGTGGCTGCAGATCCCGCGCGCCGTGGAAATCGCCGTGAGCTACACGGACGAGAAAGGGAAGAAGCAGGAACGCAGGCTGAGAGACTTCGACGCGCGCGTGGTGCAGCATGAGGTGGATCACCTGGATGGGATACTGATCATTGATTACCCCCAAAAAGATAAAGAAGGCTGAAGATACAAGACGTCGGAAGTATGGTTCCATACATGCAGAACGTCCCTTGTATCTTGCCTGCCCTGAGTTGCATCGAAGGGTATCTTGTTTCTTCGTCTCCGCATCTTCAGAATTACCCCATGCCCGTTGAACTGGAAGCTATCATCGGCCTGGAAGTCCACGCCCAGATGAACACGAAGACGAAGATGTTCTGCGGGTGCGACAACGATGCCTTCGGCCAAGAACCCAACACCACCGTCTGCGAAATCTGCATGGGCCATCCGGGCACGCTGCCGGTGCCCAATAAGGACGCGGTGGAGAAGGCCATCAGGGCATCGCTCGCGCTCCGGTGCACGGTGAACCGGCACAGCCACTTCGATCGCAAGCACTACTTCTACCCCGACCTCCCCGCCGGATTTCAAATATCGCAGTACGACTTCCCGCTGGCATCCAAAGGTTACGTTGACTACGACTTATCCTCTGATTCCTCTGATTCACCTGATTCCTCCAAAAGATGTGGCATCACCCGCCTGCACATGGAAAACGACGCGGGCAAACTCACGCACCGCGGGTCGGCCACGCTATGCGACTACAATCGCGCCGGTACGCCATTGATGGAAATCGTGACGGAGCCGGATTTGCGAAGCCCGCAGGAGGCAGTCGCTTTTGTGGAGGAACTGCGGCGGATCTTGATCGCGGTCCGTGCCTCAGATGCCGACATGTTCAAGGGCATGATGCGCTTCGACGCGTCCATTTCGCTGCGCGAGAAAGGGACGACCACGCTCAACCCCCGCAGCGAGATCAAGAACCTCAATTCCTTCAAGTCGCTCGAAAAAGCCCTGCTGTATGAGGAAAAACGCCTGCGCAAGGATTGGGGGGACACGGGCGGGCCGCTCAAGGGCAACATCACGGTGGGGTGGGTGGACGAGGAGGAGAAGACGCGGTTGCTCAGGAGCAAGGAAAACGCCGAGGACTACCGCTACTTCCCCGAACCCGACATTCCCCCGCTCCTGGTGGATGACAAATGGCTGGAGGAATTATCGCAGTCATTACCTAAACTGCCGCGCGATCTCAGGCAACACTACGTCGAGCTGGGCCTCTCTGCAGCGGAAGCATTGGTCCTTCTCGACCACGGGAACATCCGCGCGGTCTTCGATGCCATGTATGCGCAGACCAACGATGCCAAGAGGACATCCGGCCTCGTGCTCACGCAGCTGATCGGCTTCCTGAAAAATAATCAAAAAGAGTTCAGCGACGCTCCACCCGCGGCGGCGATGCTGGAGCTCGTGAAAACGATTGATAGCGGCGCAATCTCCGGCAATGCCGGCAAAGCAGTGCTCGAGAAAATGATTCTGACCGGCAAGCTACCCTCGGCAATCATTAAAGACGAAGGCATGGGACAAATTTCCGACGAAGGAGCTCTGGACGAACTGGTGAAAAAAGCCATCGCCGCCAACCCCAAAGCAATCGAGGATTACAAGAAAGGGAAAACTGCTGCGTTAGGAGCAATTGTCGGGTTTGTGATGAAGGAAACGAGAGGTCAGGCGAATCCGGCGAAGGTGAATCAGATACTGCAGAAACAATTACCATAATCCTGCATCAGACATGAAAAGCCACTTCATAGGAGTTGCAACGTTCGCTTCCATCCATCATTCCAGTTATCGGGCTTTTCCTTTATTTCTCCTTTCGCAAGGCGGGCACAAATTCTTTGCAATGCTTCAATAACCAAATTTTGTGGCAAATTTTCGATGAATTCATTCTGTCCTCCTCCGTGCGCTGACAAAGTTCTATCAGGGGATGCGGTATTGCGAGCAGTGAATGCAGCCATTGGAATATATTCCGCAGGTTTTGCTTTCTCGCTCCAGCGTATTCCATCTTCCAGACCTACCCAGTTTTCATTTCTCTTAAAGGAAACCGCAATGGATCCGGTGTAAATTGGCGGCATTGATAAGAAAGTGTGACCCTGTTCAAGCTTAATGCGTAAAGTTGACATCTCATCCTTCGACAAAACTTTTTCAAAATCTTGCAGCATGTGTGTTTGTGAAAGCACGTCGTTCGTGTGCCCCTGCTCCTCCTTTTCATTCGGCATCCTGCGGCGGAATACATCATCCATGATTGGCAATGTTCCGTCTTTCTTTTCACCATCATCAATACGCACAATATCATTTTGAAATTTTGCTTCACTCTGATGACCCTCGTTCTTCGGGTCATGAAATATTTGTGGAGTTTCAAACATATTGGTTTTTTGTGAATTTCTTATATTTTAAACTAAATATTCAAAAATAGCAAGCTTCTTGCGCATGACGGAAGGCGCACTAATTACGAGACCCGCTCCATATACTCCCCCGTCTCCGTGTTCACCTTTACCTTGTCTCCTTCGTTGACGAATAAGGGAACGTTGACCGAGATACCCGATTCCAATTTGGCGGGCTTGCTGCCGCCGGTGGCAGTATCGCCCTTCACGCCCGGGATCGTCTCCACCACTTTCAAATTGACCGTGGAGGGCAGATTGATGCCGATGGGTTTCTCGCCGTACATGAGCGCGTCCACCTCGAGTCCATCGACGAGGTAACCGGCAATATCTTCCAACACATCCTTCGCCAAGGGGAACTGGTCGTAGGTGTCGAGGTTCATGAAGGTGTAGGTGTCGCCATCGCTGTAGAGGTACTGCACGCGCTGGTAGCCCACGTCGGCGGGCTCGATCTTTTCGCTCCCCTGAAAGTTCCTCGCCATGATCACGCCGGTCTTGAGGTTCTTGAGCTTACACTGCATGTTGGCCTTGCTCTGGCTCTTGCGCCCAAACTGCGAGGCGAGGACGATGTACGGTTCGCCGTCAATGGAAATCGCACGGCCGGGCTTGAGGTCTGTGATCGTGTACATAAAACTTAGAAAGAAGTGAGAAGTGCACGAGGCTCTGAGCTTGCCGAAGAGCCGGGCTTGAGGTCTGTGATCGTGTACATGGGGAAAAAGGGTACAAATGCGGCTACGAAGCGATGATGACAGAGATGTGGGAGAAAGGAAACAAAAGAGATCAAAGAGATCGAGGAACTCAAGGAGATCAAGGAATGGAAATACCTCCATTCCTTGATCTCTTCGATCTCTTTGATCTCCTTATAAGGATGTTCCGCTCGACGAGACCGGCGGCAACTCCTTGCTCTGCAGCGCATTCAAATTGGTGATCTCGCGGCGGACGTACTGCGAGAGCCCGTCGCTGGGGAGGATGCGGTAGAGATGGCGGAGGATCGGCCCTTTGTACGGGTTATGCTCCAGGCCGCGGATCTTGTCGCGCAGGGCGTTGAGGCGCGAGCGCTTCTCGCCGTAGACGAAGACGTCGCCGCGGATTTCCTGCGCTTTCTCTTCGATCTGGCCGTCCGTGAGCGGCTCGATGTTGGGTTGGGAAGGCAGGAGCGGGGGCACCATGCGGTCCACGTTGCCGCTGGCCTCGATGGGCAGGCGGATGATCCTGCTTTCCAGTTCGCTCTTCAACTCCCGCTGCTGCGTGTCGTCCTGCTGGACCGCCGCGTCGACGGTGGAGAGGGTGGCATTCACCTCCTGCTTGATTTCGGGCGGGATGGAGGTGTCGTTGGCTTCGGGAAGAGCGGGGCTGAGTTCGGCCAGTTTCACCTTGGCCGTCTGCACCTCTCCCTGCTGTACCTGCTGCTTGACGACCGTGAGTTCGTCCAGGAGACTCGCGGTTTTCGTATCGGGCTTGTCGATCGTGTCGGGGAGGGCGGCGATGGTGTCGCGCACCGCCGTCTTGAGCACGTAGGCCTGCTCGTTATCGGGCAGCGCCGCGGCGGTGTCGGCCGTCGCCCTGGCCACCACTTCCTGCTGCAGGAGGGACGCAACGGTCTTGTCGGAACCCGAACCCGCCGCGACGGAGAGGACGGCATCGTGGTATTCCTGCAGCGTGGCGGTCGCCTGCGAACCGCTCCCCCGGGCCAGTAACGCCGCCGCCTCGCTCAAGCGGGTATTGGCGTTATCGATGATCTTGCGCGCGCGGTCGTCGGGGTTGAGGGTGAGGAGCACATCGACCGATTCGGCCAGGCGCTTGGCGGGATAGAAGGGGGAGGTTGGCAGGATGCCTGCGGCGGCGGCCAGGCGTTCCTGTTGCATCTGGGCGAGTTCGCGTCGGTGCACGGCGTCGTCGGCCAAGTTGCCCGCCACCCACGGGTCAGCGTAGGCCGGCGCGGCAATCGCGGCGGACGCGAGCGTATCACCCCCATCAAAGGTCATCTGGCGTCCTTCCACGAGCGTGACTTGCTTGCCGTGGCGACCCATCCCCAC
>CAZAUW010000014.1:10708-11857 GCA_964488295.1 uncultured Candidatus Peribacteria bacterium | reverse complement strand
GCTTCGACAAGGCCACATGTACTGTGCCATCTGTGCCAAACGGCCCCGACCGTGGTGCCTCGGATTCCCCAAAACCTCGACCCTCAAAGATGCTCTGTGGGATTCAAAGTGGTAAGTTCACGACCGCGCTGCTCTGCCACGAAGCAGTGCTCCCTGCGGCTCGCACGCTTCATGGCAAGCCACTTGTGTTACAAGTATAAACGTACTGCGTGATCCTGCAGCGGTGCGTTGGTTTTGTGGTCCATTTTTTTTGGATGAACCTCGTTCTTTGACATTTTTTTGACATTAATGTATAGATTTTGCATATAATGCAATTATGTTACATTCTCTCGACATCTATGAAGTCATTGAAGGGTTAGAACAGGATGTCGGCGCATCTACTCTTTCCTGGCCTTCTATCCGCGCAGATGTCACGTCTTCCATTGAGTCTGATCAAGAAGATGCCGAACTCACTGTGGCAGATGCAGATAGAGACAATGATTTATTGCGGGAAGTAATTGCCACTTGCAAAAATGCGAAAATGAGAATGAAGTTACAAAAAAAACTTGCAGCAGAATTGGAATTTAGAAATAACGCTGCGGGAGATCTAAATTTAGCAATAGAGAATTGGCCGGACATTCGACTCATCCAAGAATTTGAGAGACGTGATATCCATACATTCGACGCAGTTGAAGCATCCCAAAAATTTCAGAGCTATCGAAGTACGGATCGGGTGCCTGTTTATCTTATGGCTGCAATTGTTGAAGATGCGCTTGGTAAAGGCTTCGACTCTTACGAGAGGAAAGTCGATTGGGGACCTCTCAAGGAGAGTATCGTTAGATTTGTGATGGCGGAAGTTCGGTCAAGGATTGAGCGAAGAATCAATCTTGAAAAGGACGAATGAGATCTACTCTGCTCTCGGTAAGATCCCTGAGATTTTTGTACCACTCAAACATTCCTTTGACCACCGAGTTTGCAATTCGCATACCTGGGCACAAGACACTGGTTGCAGTGAGGGCTATACTGAGTGTCCATGGGAAAGATCATCGCACTCACCACGGCTCTCCTCGCTCACATGCTCCTCGGGAACATGTGTTTCATTCAGGTGGGGTCCGCACCTTCGATGCAGGCCCGAATGCAGCCGACACACAAGGGTCCAATGCCCCCCCC
>CAZAUW010000014.1:0-10698 GCA_964488295.1 uncultured Candidatus Peribacteria bacterium | reverse complement strand
ACATGGGATGAGCCTGCGCTCCCACCAGACCAGCCGCCCATAGTGGTGACGCATACGGTGGTCCTGAGAGGGTGAAAGAGATCTCGCCGCTCGCTATGGCGCTTGCCAAATAGCAGCCATGTCTTTGTACTCTCTTTCCGCATTCACTATGACATTAGAACCAAAGCAACGGCACCTCACGCTCCGCATTGCAGGCATGAACTGCGGCAGCTGCGAGATTGTGCTCGAACGCGCCCTCAGGAGCGTGCCGGGCATTCTTTCGGCAACGATCGATTATCGCACGGGCATCGCCCGCATCAGCGTTGATGCCCGTGCGGGCGTTTCGCGTCAAAAACTTGCCGGGATCATCCGGCAGAAGGGCTACGGCATCCACGGCAGCGTGCCGCGCGCCCAGAACGCAGCCTGCGACAGGGGCCTTCGGCCGGGCGAGAGCGCGCGGAGGAAGTGGATGGAGATCGGCGGCGCTTTCATCGCCGTCTTCGCGCTCTACACAATCCTCCAGGCCTTCGACCTCGTCTCTCTGACGCCGGCGGCAGCCGGTTCGGTGACGCTTGGGGCGGCATTCCTCATGGGCCTCATCGCCGGCACCTCCAGCTGCCTGGCGGTGACGGGCGGACTCCTCCTGAGCGTGGCGGCCAAATACCACGAGATCCATCCATCGGACTCGCGATGGGAGAAGTTTCAGCCGCTCCTGCATTTCAACTTCGGGCGGCTTGCTTCCTACTTCGTCCTCGGCGGCATGATCGGCTTGCTCGGCCACGCCATCACGCTCTCGACGAGGGTGACGGGATACCTGAATATCATTGTCGCCCTCGTGATGCTCTGTCTCGCACTCTCCGTCCTCAACATCATCCCGAAAGGCAGCTTCCCGCTCAGGCCGCCGAAGAAACTTTCGCACTGGATCGCGGGGCTTGCGGAGAACAGGCATCCGGCGGCTCCCCTCCTGCTCGGCGGCCTCACGTTCTTCCTCCCGTGCGGGTTCACCCAATCGCTGCAACTCGTGGCGCTGGGCTCCGGCAGCTTCGCGGCGGGAGCCATGGTCATGTTCATGTTCGCCCTCGGCACGCTTCCAGCGCTCCTTAGCATCAGTGTCGTTTCCTCCGTCGCCCGGGGAACCGCGTCGCGCCTGTTCCTGCGGTTCTCGGGCGCGCTGGTCTTGGTACTCGCGCTTTGGAACCTGCAGAGCGGCCTGCTGCTTTCCGGAGTGGACGCCGCCGGAGTGCTCCAGGGCCTCGGCACCTCCGCGCCAGCGGCTGCCACCGCGCCTGGTGGCGATCCCAACGTGACGGTGGACAAAAACGGCAAGCAGATCGTGTTCCTCCGCGTCACCCCCTCCGGATACCAGCCGGCCGCTTTCACCATCCAGCCGGGCGTCGAGACATGGATCTACGCCAGGGGCGAAGGGGCGCGGGGCTGCACCACTGTCCTCACGGACCCTACGCACAACCTCACGACCCAGGTGAAGGACGGTGACAACTGGTTGGGTCCGATCCCGCATCCCACCGATGACTTTGAGATTATGTGTTCCATGGGAATGGCGCGAGCGAGCATCCATGTGGCCAGAGCGGCCACCCTGTAAACTTTCCCCTACCACCCATGCCTTTCACCGTCGTTTCCATCCCCGGCATCCACTGCGCCTCCTGTGCCGCCCTCATCGAGGACGTGAGTGCTGAGTGTAAGTCCATCAGGAAAGTCACTGTCGATATCAAAAGCAAGAAGGTCACGATCGACCATGACGACACATTCGAGGTGAAAAAATGGACGGAACAAATCGAGTCATTGGATCCGGCGTACAATGTTCTCCCTCTCCCATGACTGCCCAATGCACCCTCGCAATCTCCGGCATGCACTGCGCCAGCTGCGCCGCGCTCATCACGCGCAAGCTCAAGAAAACCGACGGAGTGCGCGATGCGCACGTCAATCTCGCCGCGGCAAAGGCGCATGTCACCTATGACCCTCAGAAAGCGCACGAGCATGATCTTGTCTCTGCAGTGAAAGCGGCGGGATACAAGGCGGAAGTCCGTCATGAGCACGGACATCACGGCGTGGAACTGGACCGCAAGCGGCAGGAAGCCGAGATCGCCGAGTACCGCCGCAAGTTCTTTGCGGGACTCGCCCTGAGTTCCCCGATGCTCCTCTTCATGGTGCTGTCTTTCTTCCCGGGCACCCCACTCCAAACGGCGCTTCTGCCCTGGATGGGCATCCTCTCGCTGCTTCTTTCGACTCCCGTGCAAGTCTGGCTGGGTTCGGGCTTCTTCCGCGGCTTCTGGTCGAGCCTGAAGATGTGGACGTTCAGCATGGATAGCCTGATCGCGATCGGCACTTACACCGCCTATCTCTATAGCCTCTACAACTTCATCGTGCACGTTGTGGAGCATGGGACAGTTTTTGGTGAAGTCCACGACCTCTACTTTGAAGTGGCGGCGTTCCTCATTACATTTGTGCTGCTTGGCAAATGGATGGAGGCGCGGGCGAAGGGACGCACGAGCGACGCAATCCAGAAGCTCATGAGCCTGCAGGCGAAGACCGCCCGCGTCCTGCGAAACGGTCAAACAGTGGATATCCCCGTCGAGGAGGTGCAGGTGAATGACACCGTGATCGTGCGTCCGGGGGAGAAAATCCCTGTGGACGGCACGGTCGTGAAGGGACTCACCTCCGTCGATGAATCGATGCTCACGGGCGAGAGCATTCCGGTGGAGAAGAAGGAAGGAGACCGCGTCTTTGGCGCGACGATGAACGGCAACGGGAGCATCGAATTCAAAGCCGAGAAAGTGGGAAGCGAGACGGCCCTGGCCCGGATCATCCGCTTTGTGGAAGAAGCCCAGGGCAGCAAAGCGCCGATTCAAGACTTCGCAGATTGGGTATCGTCATGGTTTGTGCCGGCGGTGGTCGTTATCGCCTTGGGAACCTTCGGCGCCTGGATGTTCATTGGAGCAGGGCTGACGTTCTCGCTCCTCGCGGGAGTCTCGGTCCTCGTGATCGCGTGCCCGTGCGCGCTGGGGCTTGCCACACCCACGGCCATTATGGTGTCGACAGGGCAGGGGGCAATTCATGGCATCCTCATCCGCGGAGGCGAGCCGCTGGAGGCCGCGAATAAAATCACCGCCATCGTGTTCGATAAAACAGGGACGCTCACCAAGGGCAAGCCGGAAGTGACGGACATCGTTGCATTGGATAGTTCGCAAGATGATGTCTTGCGGCTCGCGGCGAGCCTGGAACAGGGGTCTGAACATCCGTTGGCAGAAAGCATCGTTGAGCACGCCAAGACGAAAGGCCTTCCCCTCTCCGCAACCGAACAATTCAAAGCCATTCCCGGGCATGGCGTCGAAGGTTCGTTGAATGGAACAACCTACTACCTCGGTAATCGGAAGCTCATGGAGAGCCGGAAGATCGCTCTCGGTGAGATTGAGGGCGCAATGCAGAAACTGGAAGGAGAAGGAAAAACGGCAATGCTCCTCGCAGATGGACGGCACATCCTCGGCATCATCGCCGTTGCGGATACGCTCAAAGACACCTCCAGGGAAGCCATCGGGCAACTGCGCGCGATGGGCATCGATATCTACATGATCACCGGCGACAACCGCCGCACGGCGCAGGCCATCGCGGCAAGCCTCGGCATCAAGAACGTGCTCGCGGAGGTCTTGCCCGAGCAGAAAGCCGATGAAGTGAAGAAGCTCCAGGCGCAAGGCAAGAACGTGGCGATGGTCGGCGACGGCATCAACGACAGCCCCGCCCTGGCACAAGCCGACCTGGGCATTGCCATGGGCGGCGGGACGGATATCGCGATGGAGACCGGAGGCATCGTGCTCGTGAAGAACGACCTGCGCGATGTGGTCACGGCAATCCGGCTCAGCCGCGCGACCGTACGGAAGATCCGGCAGAATCTCTTCTTCGCCCTCTTCTACAACGCCATCGGCATTCCCATTGCGGCGCGCATGTTCGCGCACTGGGGCATCGCGCTGCGTCCGGAACTCGCCGGCCTCGCCATGGCATTCAGCTCCGTGTCCGTGGTCACAAACTCGCTCTTGCTGCGCGGTTTTGATCCCCTGCGCAGGAATTGGATTTCGGACGCCGCGCCCGTTTTGATGGCGATCGGATTCACCGCCATGTTTTTGCTATTTGCGCGTCTGAGCGCCTGATCCCCATGCCGTATGAAAGCCATCCCGGGAAGCTACTGGAAACCTCTGGCGTCGTTCTTTGGCGCCAGCTTCATTCTCCATCTTCTCTGGGAAAACCTCCAAGCACCCCTCTACGCCGGCTATGTCTCATTCGACGGCCACGCGTGGGTCTGCCTCCGGGCAACATTCGGTGACATGCTTATCATGCTTCTGATGTACGTCGCCCTCGCTGCCGCGCATCGGGATCTTCTTTGGGTGAAGAAGAGGGATGCATATGCCCGGCCGGCAACTTGGTTACTCCCCGTCGCGATCGGAATGATCATCGCCGTCGGTATCGAGTGGTGGTCGGTCTACGGGATTCACCGATGGTCATACGGCACCATGCCACTCATACCCGTTCTCGGGGTCGGTGTCAGTCCCGTGTTGCAGATGATGATCATTCCGGCCGTCGCCGCTGGGTTCTCCGCACGATTTGCGTCTTCCTGAAGATGGATGGACCATGCGAAGTCGCAATTATTCTTGAACAAAGGAACAAGCCGCACACTACGCGTGGTGATACCCACTGCCCTTGCCGATCTCCACCGCCCGGTAGAGCTGCTCCAAAAAGACCAAACGGCACAGCTCGTGGGGCAGCGTCATGTCGCTTACACGCAGCGAACGGGTGCGCGCCTTTTTGAACCCCGGCGTGGAGCCGCACGGCGCGCAGAGGACGAAGGTGAGCGCTCGGCCGCTATCGCGCGCCTGGCTCAGGAGGAAGGAAAACTCCTGTGACGTCATCCGCTCGCCTTTTTCATCGAGCAGCCACACGTCGCCATCGACGTTTTTGAGCGCTGTCACCACGGCATCCGACTCTTGCCGCCTCTGTTTGCCGGCATCGGACGCCTTGCCCGCGGGCAACTCGCGGATCTCGAGCGTGAGGGAATGCCCGAGCCTGCGCGTATATTCCTCACACCCTTCTTTGAGCCAGAATGTCTTGATGCGGCCGACGCAGAGGAGAGTGATGCGTTGCATGGCACAAAGATATCAACGGTTCGGGCAGCCCAGAATGGGAAATGGCAACTCCTCTTTCTTGTCGGGACATCGCGTGGTGCTAGAGTCGCACACCATGGAACGCCATTGGGAACTGTTGCGAGGCAGGGAAGTGAAACAAGCGCGCACACTTGCGGAGCGGTTATCGGAACTCGGCAGGAATCCGCGCGGGGGCCCGCTGAATGTAGAGAATGCCCGAACCATTCTGGCCGAGATCGACGCGGGCAGGAGGAAGAATGCAGATTTGCTTTACGGCAATGATGTTGTGACCAGAGTCGAGAAGCTCCGCAGCGAGATTCTGCCATCGGGCATCCCGGCGGCGGGTGCGCCGGAAAACAACGGAAAACCGACAGGTGATGGCGTTGCCCCCGGTTTGAATCAAGGAGCCGTAGGAGATGCGGCGTTCGTGAGTCCGCCGGCAAACGTCAAGCCCGAAGAGTGGCCGGATGCGGAGATCATCGGGTTCCTGGATAGCGTTGCCGCGGCACAGAAAATTAAGAAATACGGCGCGATACGGGATGCATGCCGGCGGCATGGGATCGATGAGTGTTGGTACTACAAATGGCTCAAACGACGAAAGGCGATCGAAAGCCGGATTGAAAGCAGCAGGATGGCCGCCAATGCCGTTCTTGCGGATAGAGCGGCGCCGCATGCCGACGCAATTCCACCAACCATCATGGCCGATGTGTTGGAAGTGCTCAAAGCCGAGTTACCCCGGCTGGAAGCGTTTGCGGCGCAATCTGGCAGGGATGACATCCGCGGCCTCGTTGCGCAGCTGCGCCACTGTCTGGCACAGACCGTGGAGGCGGCTCCGCATCATCCGCCTGCATCCCCTGTGCCTCGCGACGATACGCGCTCCGCCGCTGTTGGTCCTTCTGCTGCAGAATCCATTGCGGCGGTTGAAGCGCCTCGCACTGATACGCAGGTGCAACCCAAAGCCGTGGCGCAGGTCGCCAATCGCACGGTGATGCGCACAAAAGTGTCCATCGAGTCCATTGATAGTATTCTCAAGAGGATTTGCGACGATGTATGCAGGATGAGCACACTCATTTCTTTCCGTGATTTACTCATGCTCGCGCGATCGCTGGCGGCAGAGAACCCCGCCATGCACCACCAGGAACAGCATGAGGATCCGTACGGCTTCATCGCCCGCGACGTGCGAGACAAGCTCGAGAGGACAGTAAAACAGGCGAATCGCGTTGCGATGCTATACGGAGCCGAAGGATGCCTGCTTGAGGGCGACATGGATGATTTTGAGGTCTTCTTGGGAAAGAAGGCTTTCTACGTCACAAATTCGGCAGATCCTCGACGATATGGTCCTCAGGCAACATTGGCACTTAACCGCCGGGCGCAAGAGAGCCATGGACATGAGAAGGAAGATTGGGATTACGATAATCTCATCGAAGGAATGATCATCGAGCATGTCCCCACGGCCCTCGATGTGGTACGGAGTATGGTTATACCCAAGAGCACGCCGATCATTCCCCTCCTGGAATTTGCGGTTATCAAAATGGCATGGGAAGCGCGCAACTTCAACCCAGGCTCCCAAATCAGTTTAGACTCGATCATTCGAAAATCTGTCCCGCAGAAAGTCAGGTTTCATCTGCGTCAGGGAAACCGTCAAGTATAAAAAGCCGACGCAGAGGAGGGTGATGGGTTGCATGGTTTTTAGTTTTTGGTTACTGGTTATTGGTTCTGCAATTTTTCCTGATCCCGATGAGCTCACAAAACTAATAACCAACAACCAGTAACCAGTAACTTCTCAAGGCCTATGATACCCCGCACTCATTTTCGCTGTAGGAGAGCGACAGTCTCGATATGCGCCGTGTGGGGGAACAGATCCACCGGCTGCACCGACCGGATGTCGTACCCGCCCTTGAGGAATTCGCCCAAATCGCGCGCGAAGGTGGCCGTGTTGCACGATACGTACACGATTTTATCGGGCTGGTGGGCGATCACCGCCTCGCGGGCTTTGGGGTGCAGTCCCGCGCGGGGGGGGTCCACGACGATCACGTTGAACCGGTACTTGCCGCCGGGCTTCACCTGCTGCAGCAGGACTTGCTCGGCGCGGCCTTTGTAGAAGCTGATGTTGGCGATCTTGTTGCGCCCGGCGCTCTTCAAGGCATCGTCAATGGCCGACGGGTGGCTCTCGATGCCCACGACTTTTTGGCAGAAGCGCGCGAGGTACTGGCCGATCGTGCCCATGCCGCAGTAGGCGTCGAGGACGGTATCGCGCAGGCCCAAATCGGCCGCGTCGGCGATGGCGCGGTAGAGCTTCTCGGCGCCCAGCGTGTTTGTCTGGAAAAACGAGAACGGCGAGATCTCGAAGCTCAGATCGAAGAGGCGCTCAGTGATGGTCGTCTTGCCAAACAGGCAGTGGATCTTGGGGAACTCGGGCCGGTCGTGCATGCCCATGTGCTCCACGATGAGGAGCGAGGCCAGGTGCGGCCGCCCGCTGAAGGCCCGCAAAAACTGCTGGAAGAGCGGTTCGAGCTCCTTCTTGCGCGCCTGGAGCAGGAAGCAAATCATCTGCTCGCCCGTGTGGACGCCGCGGCGAAGCAGAAGCATGCGCAGCATGCCTTTTTGCGTCTTGGGGTTGTAGACCGCAAGCCGCGTCTCCTGCATGAAGCGCCGCACGTCGGCGAGTAACGTACCGACCTGCTCGTCATAGAGGTGGCATTCGTTGATTGGCAGCACGGTGGACCACTGCCCCGGCTGGTGGAAGCCCACCGTCGGGTTCTCGTCGAAGTAGATGCGCCGGCCGCCGCGTTCCTCGCTGCGCATCGTCTCGTACCCGAAGCTGAATTCCATCTTGTTACGGTAGTGGAACACCTGGGGGCTCGGGATGATCTTCAGGACACGCCCCGGGAGCGTGGCCCGCAGCGCGTCGTCCACGGGAGTGGGGTGTTGGAGGGTCTCGCGCACGATGTCCTCCTTATATCCAATCTGCTTGTTGTAGGCCAGGTTCTGCCACACGCCCCCGCCGCAGTCGTGGAAGTGCGGGCAGCGCGGCATCACTTCGTCTTTGGCCTTGCGCAGCACCTTCTGCACCTTGCCTTCGGCGTAGTTGTCTTTGCGTTTGGTAATCACGATCTCCACCTGCTGGCCGGGAATGGTGTCGGGCACGAAGACGGGCATCCCATCCACGTGGACGAGCCCGGCTCCTCCAAAGGTGAGTTTTTCGATACGGACGGTGTGTTGCTGCCCTGCCTGGACAGTGGAGGGAGGTATTGACATCCAACAATAAATATAATATAAATTGCTACTTTCTCTCCGACGAGCATGAAATGGAAAACTCTCTTCGCCGTTCCTGCTCTGGGAAGCCTCTGCGTTGGTTTCTTCCTAAGTCAGAGCGTAGCACAAGGAAAACAGGCTGCAAGTCCAGTTGGCGTCGCGCGCCCGCCCCTCGTGGTACTCACGAGCATCAGCGCCCCGCTCACTCCCCAAACCCAGGCCGCACGCAACACAACACCCGCAACCATCAACACGGGCTTCTTCCCGGCGAGCCCGGGCCTGGAGCCGCCACTCGTCCAACTGCCCTTCGGATCCGTTGCGCCGGCATGGGGGATCGTGCCCCATCCTACGCCGCTGCCCGCGCTCAATAGCCCGGATATCGACATGCACCACCGCGACCTGGCATGGGAGCTCTTCTCCGTCTTGCCCCCGCAGTGCGCAGGGCAGCTGCAAGCCTTTTATTTGACCGATATGCAGGGCGATGAACGCGGCTTTGCGGGGAAAGGAGTGGTGATGATGAGCCGCCAGATCGCCTCGGACGCTGAATTTCTGGAATTGGGGGGGCACGAGATCCTCGGCCACTTCTTCGGCCTCACGTGCTTCGCAAACGATACGACGAGCGGCGTCACCGCCTTCCGCGACGGCGACATCCCCGTTGCCTCGGACAATCCGACCGCCGCGTTCTACGCGATCTCGTGGGCAGACAATACGACGCCGGTCGCAGGTGCTAAGCCATCGGCCTTTGTGAGCCGCTATGCCAGGCAAGCAGGTCCGTTTGAGGACTTCGCCGAGTCGGCTGCGTACTATGCCTTCCATCAGCAGGAATTCCGCGTGCGCGCGAAGAAAGACAGGGCGCTCGCGGCCAAGCTCGCCTGGTTCGACACTTACTTCCCGCATCATGAACCCTTGGGCATCGGGGGCAAGTGGGACGGCACCATCCCGTGGGACGTGACGAAGCTGAGCTACCGGTGGGTGGGCACAGAAAAGTTGTAAAAGCTTTTCTCTGCGTATTTCTCTTCGTACACTACCGTTATGGATCCATTGAAATTCAATGCCGATTTCCAATGCACGGATGAGCAGTATGAGAAACTTAGAATGGAAGCGGAAAAATCGGGCAAGACTGTGGAAGAGCACGTGGCATGTTTGTTGCAGAAGATGACCGGCATACAGAGAGTGACGGTGACTTGTGCATTGAGCAGGGATGCGACCCCCGACTCAGGAGGTGCCGCATTGCCTGAGGAACGAGAGCAATCGGATGAGATGCGACTTTCCGATGAAGAGATTCTGCAGAGAGCAAGAGAGATAGGATGGCCCCTGAGAGTGGCGGCTAGCAGGAGAAACGACTACCTTGGAAGATTCTGCAAACAAGTGAGGTCTGAGCTCGCAAAAAGAGAAGCGCCTGATGTGCAACGTGCTCTTCAGAATGTTATCGGGCATCCGGCGGAAACACGCGCTGTCGGTGAGGGGGTTCAACTGTGGATCGGAACACTCTCAAACGCGGAAATCGAAGAAAGGATGCGCCATCGGGGCATCACGCTTGCAGTGACGGAAGGTCAGAGAGCAACGGTATGCAGGCTTGTCAAAAAACATGCAGAAAGCATCAGGTTAAATACGTATATTCTTTCCACTGTTGAATTGGACCATGCAATCGATTGCTCAATGGCAAATCCTGCCGCTACGGAAGAGTGGAGCACCTGGCGTGACATACGTCTCGAAGAAATGATCGCGCTTGTGCAACAACTGGGGTATGCAATGGAAGCGAGTAACGCAGGGAAAGAAAGGTTCCGCCACAAAATACGAGGGCATTTACAGCGGAATCTCGGGGAGGGTAATCCCGTGAGGACAGAGCAACTTCGCGAGGCGATCGTGGAAATCCTGGAAAGGCCGATTGCCGGGGTATCAGTCACGCATCCCCATGACACTGCGAAACGATGGAGGAGGGCCTCAGATGTTACGAATGAAGATATTTGCGGCATTGCCGGGAAGGAACACATCTCGTTTCCCTGTCCGGAGGAACAATTCTGCATTCTTGCGCGAAAAGCCCTTCGCTCGCATTTCAGTAAATGCTACATCAGGGAAGAACACATTCATGCGGTCATTCAAGACACATGCGCAGAAATCTCTCGTGGAGAAAGACCGGAAACGTACCATATTCCGCGACAGGGAGGACTGGTTTTGGGGCAGCGAGTCGGCAAAAGCAAGACTCACGGCGGTTGATTGCGAGCGATACACTCTATAGGAAGAAGAGATTTTGAAGTAAAATCCAAAAATGAAAGCACGACTGCTTCCCCTAACCCCGTGACTTTTCCCCCTGCCC
>CAZAUW010000013.1:0-11912 GCA_964488295.1 uncultured Candidatus Peribacteria bacterium | reverse complement strand
GGGCCCAGGCAAAGGCGCTCAGGAGTTCGTCGCTTCTCCTCTCGGTCACCGCGTCCGGCAAGTCGTCCAGGAAGCGGCTGGGCGCGTTGGCCTGGCTTTCGCCCCACAACATCCGGCTGCGCGTGAAGAAGAGCCGCAGGTGCGTGCGGGCGCGCGTCATGCCCACGTACATCAGGCGGCGCTCCTCCTCCAGTTCCTCCCTGTCGAAGGCCGAATTGCTGTGGGGGAAGATGCCCTCCTCGCACCCGGCGATCATCACGTGCTCGAATTCCAGGCCCTTGCACAGGTGCAGCGTCATGAGCGTGAGCGCGTCGTCCTTGGCCTGCGAGAGCTTGTCGACTTCCGACACCAGCGCCACTTCCTCCAGGAAACTCGTGAGCGACATGTGCGGTTCGAGGGTGTCATATTTGCGCATCACGGTGAGGAGTTCCTGCACGTTCTGCCAGCGGTCTTCGCCTTCGGCGGTATCATCCCGCAGCCACTTCTCCATCCCGGTGGCGTCGAGCAGGCTCACCGCCAGTTCCGATACCACATGGGTCTGCCCAAGAGCATGATGTTTTTCAATCAATCCGGTGAATTCCAGGATGCGTTGCTTCGCCGGTCCCTGCATGTCCGCAATCGCCGCGATATTCTTGAGCGTATCCCACAGCGTGAGCTTCTGCCGGCTGGCGTACGCCTGCATCCGGCCGATCGTCGTCTGGCCGATCTTGCGGGCGGGCACATTCAGAATGCGCAGGAGCGAGACGGTGTCCTGCGGGTTCAAAATCACGTACAAATACGCCAGCACGTCTTTCACTTCCTTGCGCGCGTAGAACTTCATCCCGCCGACAATGCGGTAGGGGATCCCGGCGCGCATGCAGGCTTCCTCAAACAAGCGCGACTGGGCGTTGGTGCGGTAGAGGACCACCTGTTGGTTGAACGGCACGTCCTGCGCCCGCAACTTCTGCGCGGCTTCCACGGCTTCCTCCGCCTCTTTGCGCTCGTCGCGCACCTCGTGGACGATGATCTGCGGGCCGGTCTTTCGCTCCGTCCACATCTGCTTCTCCGGCCGGTTCGGGTTACTCGCGATCACCGCGTTGGCGGCGGTCAAAATGAGCTGCGTGGAGCGGTAATTCTGCTCGAGCTTGATGCGCATGGCGTCGGGATACTCCTTCTCGAATTCCAGAATATTGCGGATGTCCGCCCCGCGGAAGGCGTAGATGGATTGGTCTGGGTCGCCGATCACGCAGAGGTTGCGGTATTTCTGCGCCAGCAGCGAGATGAACAGGTACTGCGCGTGGTTCGTATCCTGGTACTCGTCCACGTGCAGGTAGCGCCAGGTCTCCTGGTAACGGTCGAGCACCTCGGGCAGCTCACGGAAGAGCCGCACGGTCTCCAGGATCAGGTCGTCGAAGTCGAGAGCGTTGGCGGCCTTGAGCGCCGCGTTGTAGCGGCCGTAGGCATTGATGATCTGGTGCATGCGGGCGGTGGTGGCCTGCGCCATAGCTTCCTGCGGGCCCAGCGCTTCCGACTTGAAGCGCCCCACGTAGCCCAAAGCCGCGCGCGCTTTCAATTCTTTCTCGTCAATATTCATCTCCTTGAGTACCTGTTTCATCACCTTCTCCTGATCGTCGCTGTCGTAGATCACAAACGAGCGGTCGCGTCCGAGCTTCTCGATGTCGCGCCGCAGGATCCGCACGCACACGGAGTGGAAGGTGCCCATAACCGGCAGGCGTCCCACACCCCCGGCCCCTGCCCCGATGGGGGAGGGGAGCGCCGTACCCTCGACGATATGCAAAAGGCTCTTGATTCGCTCCTTCATCTCGGTCGCCGCTTTGTTGGTGAAGGTGACGGCCAGGATCTGCCAGGGCGGGATGCCCCCGTCCATCATGTTTGCAATGCGGTGGGTGAGCGCGCGCGTCTTGCCGCTGCCGGCGCCCGCGAGGATCAGCGCGGGACCCGTGATATTCAAGACCGCCTGCCGCTGGGGCTCATTGAGGCCGGCGAGGACGGCCGTCTCTTTGTTTGTCGCGCGTGTCATGGTGTCGGCCATTGTGGATTGGTTGTCGCAAAGACGCCACCCGATCCTTCTTTTTCTTAGAGCAGAGTGGCGGCTTTCGCCGAAGACACCTCCTCCATGTTCCGGGCGGCCGCCGATTCGAATGCAGCTTCGATCGATGAGGCAATGGGGAGCTTCTTTTCCAACCGCAATGCCTCGATCTTCTCCAGCGGACGATCCACCTGGCGCATACGGGTGCCGGCAAGCTCCTCGTAGCCTTTGTGGACGGATTCGAAGCGCTGCTTGATGTTCTCCACCTGTTCTTTGAACTTCTCCCATTGCAGCTTAAATGCGCCGAAGATAGAGAGCATCTCGCGCGATTGACTCTCCATGGCGAAATTATCGATGGACTGCCTCACGACGGCCAAAATGGCATAGAGACTTAAAGGAGAGCACAGGATGGTCTTGCCCTTCATGGCTTCATCGATGAGCGAGCGATCCACCTCGTTGATGAAGCAGTAGATTTGTTCGTTGGGGACGAACAGCAACACGTAATCCACCGTGCCGTCCTCGGGATTGATGTAATCGCGAGTTTGCACTTCCTTCAGCCTTTTGCGGACGTCCTTGAGGAACTTTGTTTTATACTCTTCCTTCTCGCTGGCGTTCTCCGACTCCAGATACAGTTGGTAGTTATTGAACGGAAACTTCACGTCCATGTTCAGCTTGAGTTCCCGTGGAAGCAGGAACGTGAAGTCCGGCTTGGAGCCGGCTTCCAGCAATGCCTGTTTGACGTAGTTGATGCCTTCGATGAGGCCGGAGAGACGCAGCACGTCTTCCGCCATCCGCTCGCCCCACTGGCCGCGCCGGCTGTTGCTGCTGAGGGCGCTGCTGAGGCCGCTCGTTTTTTCCGACAATTCCTTAATGGCTATCGCGGCATTGTCCAGTCGTGTGCCGACTTGGACGTTCCCGTCGCCGATCTTTTGCATCAGGTTCTCCACCCGCGTGAGGTCGCTCTTCATGGCTTTCAAGGTCGTGTCGATTACCTCTTTCTTTCCGGACAACTTGGTTTCTGCCAAGCGCAGGATCTGATCAGCCTGTTTGGTCACCACCTTGGCGCTCAATGCTTCAGCGATGGATTCGGCATCCTTCAAAGATCTTTTTGCAAGGAGGTAGGCAATCGCCCCTCCTGCAACCAAGCCGATGATCAGTCCCAAGGCAAATGTCATGTACCGTACCGTAGCAGGTGGTGGACTGTTGTTCACTTTACGAAGGAGATCAAAGATGTCGAAGAGATCAAAGAGGTCAAAGAGACGACATTCTTCGAATTCCTCGATCTCCTTGATCTCTTCGATCTCTGGGCCAAATGGCTTGCTTTTTTCGCTTCGATTCGTACAATGGACACCCGTCCGCGCTCCGCAGAGCTTTTCCAAGCCCGTGAGGCCCGGCACTAACTGTTTTATCCATTGCCCAAAATATATGTCCATCAAGACCACCCAGAAGAAGAAATTGATCAACAAGCACAAGACGCACGCCAAAGACACCGGCTCGCCCCAGGTGCAGATCGCCATCCTCACCAAAGAGATCGGGCTGCTCACCGATCACCTGAAGGAACACAAGAAGGATCATTCCGCCCGGCGGGGGTTGCTCGGCAAAGTCGCCCAGCGGCGCAAGCTTCTGATGTACTTGCGCATGAACAAGCCCGAGCAGTACCAGAAGGTGCTCGAGACGCACGATTTGAAGAAGTAATCACGCGCATCACTCCGGTTCGCGGAGGCGTGTCACTTCCTTCGAATCCTTGTTCGCGAGCAGTTCCTCGACGGTCTCATGGACGGCGCGAAGCACGTTGGCGCTTTCCTCGAACCATGGATCGCCATTCAAGTGGGGCAGCAGTTCCATTCTTGCGCGGTGTGCTCTGCGCACATCTTCCGGATCAAGTTTTGCATATTCGAAAATCGCGACTCTGGCTGCATTCATCAGAAGTTCCTCATCGGACGGGAGAATCCCATATGCATTGCGGTACCGAGCGTATACTTGAGGGTAGACTGCCTCGAAGGAAAGCTGCTCCATCGGGGTCATTATACAGAACGAGAAGCAGAGGGAAGAGCGTTTACGGAGCGAAATTACTATTGCATACATTGTCTTTTTGGCTACAATTGAAGCACATGACTCCTCATCGCTCCTCCTGGCGACTCTATTGCTTCCGCTCTGCGGAAGGCAATGCACGCGCCTGAAGTGATGATGGATACGGGAATCCGGCGTTGATGCACCCTTCCGCTCGAAGGGTTTTTATTTGTTTCACGCCATGGTTCCTCTCCTCTCCCTCAACGGCTACCCCGCTTCGCACAATGTCACCACGCTTGGTGTGGGACATCAATCCGCTGAATCTTTGCGCTTCTGCTTCGCAGGGTTGTGCATGCAATGCCGGAGACGCCTGCCAACATTTTTCCGACGCGATCTGACGCAGCTTCACTGGTGGTACTCCCTCGGCGACGGGAAGGGGATGTACTGCCTGCGTAGCTAAAAGTCCGACGCACCATCCGCCCTCCCGGTCGCTACCGGAGGGGGTTTTTTGTATTCCTTTCTTTCTTCTCACTCATGGAATCCCTTTCAACACCACCGAACCGCGATGTCCCCCATGCGCATCACGGGTCCACTCTGTTACTCGGCACGTCGCCCGGCATCCGCGGGGTGCACGATCCGGCCGCGCTGCCGTTCGATGTCGTCACCTACCTCATCCGCGCGGAGGTTGCACGCAAACGAATGCCCAAGGCGTCGGGACTCTTCTTTGCATTCGACGCACGGCTCGATGGAGACGGCTGCGATGATCCTATCATCCACCACCGCACGGAGCGCTTGCGTCAGCTCTTACGCAAGTTGCTGCCACACTTCGCCATGCGCACGCATCGGGAATTGGAAGCAACCGGTTTGGCCTCCACGCTGGAGCGTGTTCCGTCCTTGTCTGACATCGATGACACAGGCCTGCGTCAGTACGCCCGGGTTCAGACGGCGCAAGTGCTGCATATGCAAGAGCAAGCACACAATGGGCGCCCTGAGCCGTTCACCAAATTCGGTTGGATCCTCTCGCGCCGCGGCGACGGCTCGCCTGTGGGGGGTGAAGCGAATTTCGATCAGTTCGTCCTCAAAGATTCCGGCATTGAGTTTGTGTACACCGCTCCAGCCTTTCCACTCCGCTCTTCCAACGGCAAAGCACCGTATCTTTTACACGAAGCGGACAGGAGTGATCGCGTGTGCCTGGTCGACCATCCAGACCAGATCGGTGCCGAAGTTGCCAAGGTGCAGCCTGGGATCACGCGCGTGATGTACGACACCCTGCGCATCACGGCACAGGCAGTGCTCAGTCGTCACTCCTTTGCGCATCAAAGGCTCGATGAGCTCGCTCAACTGCCGCTATCCAAAGCCATGAAACAGCGCGTGACGGATCCTCGTGAGATCGATGATCTCCGCCAGCTTCTCTTTGCTTCCCTTCACCCCCTCCTCCCATGAACTCCTCTTCTCCTTCCCTCGGCATCATCGCAGGCTTCGGCCCCGATACTAGCGCGGAATTCTGTGCGCGCCTCGTCCGGCACGCGCATGCACACAAACCCGGTCACCCCCCGGCTTTCGTTGTCGACTTCGTCTCCGCGCCCCCACAGCTTGCGGAGTCGGCCATCAACGGCTCGCGCGAAGCGGGTATGAGCCTTGTGGAAACTCTCAACCAAAGCATTCGCCGTTTGCAGTCGACCGGAGTCCGCACCATCGCTTTTCCCTGCAACACCATGCATGTCTTTGCCGATCGGTTTGCAGTGTCACCGTCACGTTTCCTGCACATTGTGGATGCCGTCTCCGATGTGTTGAAACAGAGCGACACGCGCAAGGTCGGTTTGCTCGCCACCCAACTGACAGTCTCCTCCGGTTTATACACTCAGCGTTTGCGACAGTCGGGTATTGACTGCCTTGTGCCCTCATCCGATCTGCAACAGCAATTGAGCGAATGCATCGCTCATTTCGTGCGCACAGGAACCGTCTTGCCCCGCACCGCCCACACCTTTGCCGATATCTTCGAGGAATTCCGCATGCAGGATATTGCAACAATTGTCCTTGGGTGCACCGACTTAAGCGGCATGCTTGAGCGTTGTCATTGCGTGTCCTCGATGCGTTGTGTTGATTCCATGGACGTGCTTGCGCAGGCATGTGCCCGCGTGTGCGTATGAATCTCCGACAGGGACGCGGTGCGTCCCTGCTTTTCATTTCTCTCTTCCATGAATTTATCTTCATTGCCATCGGCTCTCGGTTGGCGTCTGCGCTTACGAGCGGGGCGCCCTGCCGATTGAGGCAGAAGTCTGCAGCGCGCCCTGCTTGTGGCAGGGCATTGACGAGCCCATTGTGGGTTCGCCGCTGCGGATCTTTGTTTCCATATGAGGAGGTGTTGAATGGGTTGGGAATTAGTAGGGAAGCCACCGACACGAGATGACAGTCGTCGCCTCCCTCGCGACTACACAGTGGCTCAGGATCCTACGAACGTCCCTTGGTGGGAACGTCGGTTACCCCGGGCTTACACCGTGGAGCAGATGAACCGAGGAGAGGGGATGAAATTTCATCCTCTCGCCATAGCAGGGCCGCTGCTCAAAGAGGCGAAGTTTGATGAAATGAGCCAATGTTTCCTGCTCCCGCCTATTTCTGACGGAGTCAATCATGCACAAGGAGACCGGTACCCTGCTCACTGGATGGTAGACCCCTACTTGGGGGACGAGGCAGGTATGTAGTTCCGCAGCAAGGAGCCCTGTTCATGGACGAACAGGGCTTCTTTTTTGCCAAAAAGCATGTATACTGCATTTCACGTTCCTTCCCTCCACCGTTTTTGCCACTTTACCCTGGGTTTACGTTTGAGACTTCGACTCCGCTCAGCCTGACATCGCACGGTTTGCCAATCGTCGAAGTTTGAAGTGTGAATCCACAGAAGGTGGACGAGACGCTGGAGGAAAGAATTTTTCTTTCCCTCCTTATTCTATGTTAGCGCACGAGCGTGAATATTCCCTCGAGCTGGGCAACCAGACTCTTCTTGTGAAAACCGGTGCCATTGCCCTCCAAGCGAACGCATCGGTGATCTGTCAGATGGGCGATACGGTGGCGCTTGGCAACTGCACCGTGAGCACCACCCCGCGCGTAGGGGTCGATTTTCTCCCGCTGCAGGTGGTGTACCAGGAGAAGTACTACGCGGGCGGCAAGATCGCCGGCAGCCGCTTCCGCAAGCGCGAAGGCCGCCCGGGCGATGAGTTCATCCTGCTCGGGCGCGTGATCGACCGGGGGCTCAGGCCAATGTTCCCCAAGCACCTGCACAATGACATCCAGATCTTCTGCACGGTCCTGAGCTACGACTTCGAGCACGAGCACGACATCATTTCGGCCAATGCGGCCAATCTGGCCGCCTCTCTCTCCGATTGCCCGTTTGACGGTCCCCTGGGGTCGGTGCGTGTGGGGATGATCGGCGGGGAGTTGGTGTTGAACCCCTCAGCCGAGGCCAGGATGAAGAGCGACCTCGATCTGTTCCTCACGGCTTCCCTCAAGAGAGTCGTGATGATTGAGGCCGGCCCCAACCAGGTGAGCGAGGCCGATATCCTGCGCGCGATTGAATTCGGCAAAAAGTGGGCCCAGAAGATCGCGCGGTTCTTTAGCGACATCCAGGCCGAGATCGGGAAGAAGAAGTTCGAAGTGGCAGCTCCCTTCATGAATAAAGAAGCCTACGAGCTCCTCAAGGGCTGGGCGCTCCCTACCGTCACGAACGCCATCAAGACCGATATGCCCAAGGGCACGCGCCGGGCGATCTTCAATGACCTGATGAAGCAAGCCGAAGACAAGTTGAAGGAAAAATTCCCTCCCGCTGCCGGCGATTCCGAGAGTGTCGTGGCCATGGCTGAGCTCTACGCGCAAGGTCCCGTGTTCATCGACAAGATCATCAAAGACGAAGTGCGCCGGTTGGCGGTTGAGGAAGGCATTCGTATGAGCAGCCGCAAAGTCGACCAGATACGCCCGCTCTCGGCCATGATCGACGTGCTGCCCAGACGCGTGCACGGCTCGGCGCTCTTCGAACGGGGCGAGACCCAGGGCCTCACGACCGCGACACTCGGCGCACCCGGTGACCAGCAGATCGTGGAGGGCATGGAAGGCGAGCACAAGCTGCGCTACATGCACCACTACAATTTCCCGCCGTTTTCGGTCGGCGAAACCAGCAACCGGCTGGCGGTGGGCAACCGCGAGATCGGCCACGGCAACCTGGCCCAGCGCGCCATCGAACCGGTGCTGCCGACCCAGGAGGAATTCCCCTACACCATCCGCACCGTCACCGAGATCCTCTCGAGTAACGGCTCTAGCTCCATGGCTGCCAGCTGCGGTTCCACGCTCGCGCTCATGGCGGCCGGCGTGCCGCTCAAGGCCCCGGTCTCCGCCATCGCGCTCGGATTGATGTCCGATGAAGAAAAGGGAAAATATGTGATCCTCACCGACTTGCAGGATGAAGAGGACTTCGGCGGCGATATGGATTTCAAAGTCACGGGTACCGAGAAAGGCGTCACCGCCATCCAGATGGACATCAAGATCAAGGGGCTGCCCGACGAAGTCTTCCAGGAAGCCCTCGAACGCGCGCGCGGCGGACGCATGGAGGTGCTCGCAATGATGCTCAAGGTCATCAGTGAACCCCGCAAGGAGCTGAGCCCCTACGCCCCGCGCATCGAGACGATGCAAATCCATCCCGACGATATCCGCCTCGTGATCGGCAAGGGCGGCGAGACGATCCAGAAGATCACGGGCGAGCTGGGGGTGGAGATCGATATCGAAGACAGCGGTTTGCTCTTCATCACGTCCACCAACGGCGAGGCGATGGAGAAGGCCAAGGCATGGATCAACGGCATCGTCGAGAAGCCCGAAGTAGGCAAGGTCTACAAAGCCAAGGTGACGCGCATCATCCCCGGTACGGGCGCCATCGTTGAGTTCCTCCCGGGCAAGGACGGCATGATCCATATTTCGGAACTGCAGTGGAAGCGCACCGAGAATGTGGAAGACGTGCTCCAGATGGGCCAGGAGATCGAGGCCAAGGTGATCGAGTACGATGCCGTGGAGGGCAAAACCCGCCTCTCGCTCAAGCAGATGTCCGCACCTCCTGAGGGCTGGGAACCGCCCGCCCGCCGCCCGTTCGGCGGCCCGCCGCGCGGGGGACATGGCCATGGCGGAAGGGGACCGAGACGCTAAGCTTAGGCTGCTTCGTCATCCTGGTATCAAACGGTCTCACCCGTAGTTTGTACGGGATCTTGTATGAGCGACGCACACCCCGCCCGCACGGAATCGAGCGTCTCGAGTACTTGCGGTACGAGTGACAGATTTATCGAGAGTGTATTTTCCCGAACCAAGCCATCATTTTCCATGAGTGCAAGTTGCAGAGCAGCCCACCTCAGTTGACTTGCGAGAGCATATAAAGTATTTGCCTTGTCTCCGTCACTGAGGAGGGACTGACAGATAGCTGTGCTGTGTCGATTGACATGGGCAATGGCGGAACAAGGAAGCCATAGTCTGTTCTCTCTCCATGTATGTCAAGAATTGACACCCTTCACGTCTTCTTTTTGTCTTGGGCATCAGGTGATTTCTTCTCACCCGGGATTTCCTTTTTCTTTTCCTCCGGTTTCACATCCTCTTTCTTCGGTCCGGTTGTCGATGCTTTCCTGCTATCCGTCTTGTACCATCCCGAGCCTTTAAACTGGATCGCGGGCGGGCTCATCAGCTTCTCGGTCTTCTTGCTCTTGCAGGCGGGGCATGCCGGCGTCACCGCACTCCCGAATGGACGGTTGAATTCGAAGACGTTGGCGCATTTTGTACAGCGGAAATCGAAGGTGGGCATACGTGGAGGATAGCAGAAGAGTGGGATCAAATAACCAAACGCACGCCTCTGGTGATGAGATTCAGCACCGGAATATGTTGCGCCCATCCGACGAACGTCTCGCGCATTTCTTTCACCATATCGGTAATAACGCCCAGACTGCCATTGCGGTCCGGCAGAAAATTTTTCGTCACGAATCCCAAGTGCTCACGCGATTCGGTTCCCATGCGTACAGTATAGCCGGATCTCGTCTGTAGAGAATCCCTTGCATCCGGTTTTTCGTTGCTGTATAAACTTTCCGCTCTGTTCCCCCGCGAGGGGGTCAGATCCTGCTCTTTCTCTCTAACGAACGGCCGACCTTTTCGAAGGCGGTCGTTTTTTTGGCTGTCAGCTGATTGCTGGAGGCTGTAAGCTTTTTTCGTGCTCCCCAAAGCATACGACCCATCGGCGACGGAGGATAGAATCTATCAACTCTGGGAGCAGAGCGGCGCGTTCATTGCCGATGCTACGAGCGCCAAGGAACCCTTTGCCGTCAGCATGCCGCCGCCCAATGCGACGGGGAATCTGCACCTGGGCCATGCGGTGATGCTGGCGCTCGAGGATATCTTCATCCGCTTCGCGCGGATGCGCGGCAAGGAGGTGCTGTGGGTCCCCGGCACCGACCATGCAGCCATCGCCACCGAGAGTGTCGTCATCAAACAGATCCAGAAGGAAGAGAAGATCCCGAATCCTCGTGCGAAGCTCGGACGCGAGGAACTGGTTCGGCGCATCACGGAATTCGTTTCGCGCAGCCGCGGCACGATCCGCGGCCAGATCCGCAAAATGGGCAGCAGCTGCGATTGGTCGCGCGAGCGCTACACGTTGGACCCCGCGCTCAACCGCTGCGTGAGCGAAGTCTTCCTGAAGATGTACCGTGACGGCCTCATCTACCGCGGCCACCGGATCGTCAATTGGGATCCGAAGCTCCAAACGACCGTATCGGACGACGAGATTGTCTACGAGGAGCGCACGGAGCCGTTCTACACGTTCCAGTACGGTCCCTTCCAAATCAGCACCTCGCGCCCCGAGACGAAATTCGGCGACAAGTATGTGGTGATGCACCCCGATGATGAGCGCTACGCAATGTACAAACATGGCGATACCTTCACCGCTGAGTGGATCAACGGGCCTGTGAAGGCCACCATCATCAAAGACAAGGCCGTGGATCCCACGTTCGGCACGGGCGTCATGACGGTCACCCCCTGGCACGATGCGGTGGATTTCGAGATTGCAGAACGGCACAGGCTCGATAAAGAGCAGATCATCGGGTTCGATGGAAAGCTTTTGCCCATTGCCGGGGAATTTGCCGGCATGCGCATCGAGGATGCGCGCCCGAAAATCGTCGAAAAGCTCACGGAGAAAGGTTTACTCGTCAAAACCGACGAGAAATATCTGCACAGCATCGCGCTCAGCCAGCGCGGGAAGGGGATGATCGAGCCGCAGATCAAAGAGCAGTGGTTCATTGATGTCAATAAAAGGGTCGTCCAATGGAAGCGCAAAGAATGGAGTCTGAAAGAAGTGATGCAGGACGTGGTGAAGACAGGAGAAATCAAGATCATCCCCGAGCGGTTTGAGAAGACGTACTTCCATTGGATCGACAACCTGCGCGACTGGTGCATCAGCCGCCAGATCTGGTGGGGACACCGCATTCCGGTGTGGTATCGGGAGAGCGCGAACGGCGTGGATATCCATGTGGGCGTGGAGCCCCCCGACGAAATCATAAATAACAAATCGCAGAGCGGGTTTCCTACCCGCGATCCGGGCAATAATGCCCGCGATGTCGATGATAACGCTGGTTGGCAGCAAGATCCCGATACGCTCGACACCTGGTTCAGCTCTGCGATGTGGACGTGGAGCACGCTCGTGGACCCGCAATTGGCGTTGGACAAAGGTCTCACACTCGAGGAAATCCTGCTCCAGAGCCCGGATTTCCTCAAATTCCATCCCACCCAAGTGATGGAAACGGGCTAAGATAACCTGTTCTTCTTGGTCGCCCGCAAGATTTTGATTACAACCTTAGTTCCCGGTTTC
>CAZAUW010000012.1:0-11982 GCA_964488295.1 uncultured Candidatus Peribacteria bacterium | reverse complement strand
CGGTGGCCGGGTTGGCGCAGGCAAGCAGGTTGCTGCCCGTGGGTTGGCCGTTGCTGGCCGCGAAGAGCTGGACATTGCTGGGCGAGAGCACGGAGTTCGCCCCGGTGGTAGCCATGGTGCTGCCGGTGCCCGCGCCGCCCGGACTGATGTAGACGACGATCTTGCTGGTGGCCGGCAAGCTATTGTTGCCCGGGCGGGGGAACGTATTGAGAATCCTTGGGGGAACGGTGAAATTGCCGCCGCCCGAAAAACTGGCAGTGAGGAATGCTCCCGTTTGGTTGGCCGCCAGCGTCATGCCCGTGCTCGTCTTGATACGGGTGGTGTAGACGATCTTGTACCAGGTGGAGGGCGAGAGCGACGCATGCTGGCAGTTCACCATCTGCTTGGGCGACTGGGTATTGAACACCTGCAGCTGGGTGCACAGGTTGGCGCCCGTCACCGCGCCGTTCTGGGTGTTGCCGGTCGTCGCCCGCAGCTGCACATTGGCCGGGGTGACGGTTGCGCCGCTCAGGGTGAGATCGAACTCGCGGTTGATGAAGGCATCGAGTGGCACGCCCTGCTGCCCATCGTTGGGGCCGCCATTCGACGTAGGCCCGAAGGCGAGCACGGACGTGAGGGAGAAGACGCCTGCCGAAAAGAGGGCAGACAGCATCGCCGCCCGCACGAAAGAATTTTTCGCGAAAGCCATGATAAAGAGGGGGAATCTTCCTGTTTCTTTACTCCAGGGCGGGGGTTTCGTGAAAGAAATATCCTTTACGCCGCACTTCCTTCATGGAGAAATGGCTTTCTGCCAAGGATTTGAAACGATCCCCACTGCTTTCGTTTTTCCTCTCTGCGCAGCGCGAGGTGGAGCAATACGCAGCCGTACTCTCACTTTCTACTGTTGCTGATGAGTTCTTCCTCGTTGGCTGCTTCGCGAAGGCCGCGCTCGAGGCAGTAGCCGCGCACGAACCTGTCGGCCTCCTGTTGGGAAGCAAAACTCTTCTTCCACTGGATCGCCTCCATTTTCCTGCGTCCGCAGAAAAAGATCGCACCGGGAAGGAACGAGCCGCCGGTGCGGTAGGTATCGATGATATAGCCGTCGCACGTCTTGGCTTGCTTCATAAGAAAACGGGGGAAGAACGTACATGCCTGGCCCGTGGGGCGAGCTACGGTGATGACGGTCTGAAAGCCGATTTCTTACGCCGGGATTCTATATGCAAATCGGTTGCATAAAGAAAAATGGCAGTCTACCATGCCCACGATGAGAACAATCTTCGCCGTCGCGGTAGCGTTGCTGGCACTCGCCTCCTGCACGGCTCAACAGCCGGCGCCAGCATCCGCCGTGCCGAGTGCGGCCGTCCTGAAGGTAGCGGCCAGCTTCTACCCCCTGGCGTTTTTCGCAGAGCAAGTAGGCAAGGATCTTACGGATGTGACGCAAATCACGCCGGGCGGGGTGGAACCGCACGATTACGACCCATCCCCGCAGCAGCTGGCTACGGTACAGGACGCCCGCGTCTTCATCATGAACGGGGCAGGCGCGGATGCGTGGGGGGACAAGGTGATCGATGGACTCAAGCGAAACGGGGCCGTCACGCTGCGCATGACCGACGTCATCAAGCCTATGGGGGGGTTCAATGAGGAGGGCAACGCAGATCCTCTGAAACCATCCGCTGCGAATGCAAACGCGTACGATCCTCATATCTGGCTTGACCCCGTTCTCGCCAAAAAAGAAATCGCGCTCATTCGCGATGCCTTCATCCAAGCCGATCCCGCCCATGCGGTGCAGTACGCCCGGAATGCCAATGATGTGACTGGGCAACTTTCCTCGCTGGACCGGGAATTTCGTCGTGGACTCCAGCACTGTGCGGTGAAAGACGCGGTCGTTTCGCACAATGCGTTCCGCTACATGGCACAAGAGTACGGATTTTCCACTCTCGCGGTTGCCGGACTCGATCCGGAGCAGGAGCCCTCACCCGAGCGCATCGCACAGCTGGCAGACTTCGGGAAAAAGAACGGCATCAAGTACATCTTCTTCGAAACGCTCGCGAGCCCGAAGATTGCTGAGGCGCTCGCCGACGAGATCGGCGCCCAATCGCTCGTGCTCAACCCCATCGAAGGCTTGACGGAGAATGAAGAGAAGAACGGCGACAATTACCTGACACTCATGCGTCAAAATTTACAGAACCTCCGCACCGCCATGCAATGCCGGTAACACCGCACCACGAAAGGCACTCAGACTCTGCACTCGCGATCGAAGCGCGGCATCTGGGCTTCTCCTACGGCGCCCACAAGGCTCTGGAGAACGTGACCTTCGCGATCCCCCGGGGGAGCTACGTGGGGATCGTGGGACCCAACGGCGGCGGCAAGACGACCTTGCTCAGGATCATCCTCGGGCTCCTGAGGCCCACGGCGGGAACGGTATTGATCGGCGGCCGCAATCCCGCGCAGGCGCGCAAATCAGGCACCATCGGGTACGTCCCGCAGCGGATCGTCCAGGCGGATGTGCCGTTCCCGGCCACGGTGGAGGAGATCGTGCGAAGCGGCCGCACGCCGCGGGTGGGGATTGGGCGCCGGTTTGGGAAGCCCGATGACGACGCGGTGCGGGAAGCGATGCGGCAGGTGGGCATCGAAACGCTCGCGCATCGCCTGATCGGCACGCTCTCCGGCGGGGAGCGGCAGAAGGCGTTCATCGCGCGGGCGCTGGCCGGCGCGCCGGAGATCCTGATCCTCGATGAGCCGACGACGGGCGTAGATGCGGCGGCGCAGGAGGAGTTTTACGCCCTGCTCGAAAAGCTGAATGCGAAGCTGGGGCTCACGATCCTCTTCGTCTCGCATGACATCGACGTGATCGCCCGCAAGGTGGGTTTCGTGCTGGCGCTCAATCAACAGCTCATCTGCCATTGTTCTTCGCACGAATTCCTCTCGGAAGACACGCTCAAAAGGCTCTACGGCAGCGACACCGAGTTGCTGCATCATCATCACCATTAACCGCATGCATGATATTTGTTCTGTGACTGGCCGCAGAAAACCCATGAACGTGCCCACCGCGCGGAGATTTGCAGGGCTGACGGATAGTATTGAAAGCCGGACGCATGGCGTGATCATGATCATGAATCTCCACTGCGTCACTTTGCGTTCCTCATCCGAGGTATGAACATACTGTCGATATTCCACTACGATTTCATGATCCGCGCCTTCGTGGCCGGCATCGTGACGGCGGTGATCGCGCCGACGATCGGCATCTTTCTCGTCACACGCCGCTACTCGCTCATCGCCGATACGCTCTCGCACGTGTCGCTGGCGGGAGTGGCCATCGGGTACCTGGCGCAAACGCAGCCGATCATCACGGCGATCGCGGCCTCGGTAACGGCGGCGCTGGCGGTGGAGCAGCTGCGCAGCAAAAAGCAGGTCCTCGGCGAGTCGGCCCTGGCGCTCTTCCTCTCGGGGAGCTTGGCGCTGGCCGCGGTGCTCCTCTCGGCCGCCACGGGGCTCAACGTGAACCTGGGCTCCATCCTCTTTGGCAGCATCGCGACGGTGGACCGGACGGACATCGTGATCATCGCCATCCTCGGGCTCCTCATCCTCTTCGTGATCGCCTTCCTCTATAAGGAGCTCGTGGCCATCTCGTTCGATGAGGAACTGGCGGCCGCGGGCGGCTTGCCGGTCGCGGCGGTCAACCGGACGCTGATGATCATGGCTGCGGTGACTATCGCCCTCTCGATGCGGATCGTCGGCATCCTCCTCATCGGCGCGCTCATGGTGATCCCGGTGATCGCGGCAATACAGTGGCAGAGAAGTTTCCGGGTAACGCTCGTGATTGCCGTGTGTCTCTCCCTGCTCTCCACCGTCATCGGGCTGTACCTCTCCTACTACGCAAACCTCTCGAGCGGCGGGACCATCGTGCTCCTCGCTGTCGGTTTCTTCCTGCTCAGCACCCTCAAGCGGAAGCTTGCTGACCGATTCTGATTTTTTTATGGAACACTCCCACCCTTCCGGCTCGCTCGTCGCGCTTCTGCGCCGGCGGGGCTATCGTATCACCGCCGCTCGCGCGGCGATCGCGCAGTTGATGGAACAAAGCGCGCATCCCCTCTCGGCGCTCGAGATCCACGCGCGCCTGCGCAGGAAAAACGTGCGGATGAATAAAGTGACGGCATACCGGGAGCTGCGGTTCCTGGAGGGCCAGGGCCTGCTCATGCCCGTGCAGTTCGACGATGGCATCAAACGCTATGAGGCGGCGTCCCTGCCGCACCATCATCATCTGGTCTGCACGCAGTGCAAGTCGGTGCAGGATATCGAGATCGACCGCCATTGCGAGGGCCTCGAAGCGCAAATCCACAGGCAAAAATCCTTTACGGTCGCCAGCCACGCGCTCGAGTTCTACGGCCTCTGCGGCCGGTGCGGGGGATGACCCGGTACAAGGAGACAACGACTTTTGCCCGTGGGATTGGCCGCAGCCGCAAGGGAGGAACCATCTTATTGACATACGAAAAAACAATTCTACCGTACGCGCATGGAACGAACCTCCAGCGACATCGCATGCGCGGGCCAGGCGTGGACGCGCGACCGGGACCGTGAGCTGCTGCGGCGCATCGGCGCAGAGTGTGCCGCAGAACTTGCAGAGGAGCAGTTGCTTCCCTGTACACTCAGGATCGTGGAAGGTAGCGGCACACAAGTGCGAGAGCAATTGGGCAATCTGCGCTCCAACGTTGTTGTCCGACTCGTGAAGAAACTCCTCGTGAAGGCGTTTGCCATGGATGGTCTGCCACTCGAGAAAAACACCCGTTGGATTGCCTGCAATGAATCGCAGGGATCGCCGGTGCCCGTCGTCATCCTCTCGTCCATCCGCTTTTCCCTGCGGGAAATCGCGGGAAGGGAATGCATGGCAGCGCTGTCCGCAGACGGATCGCCCGCTTCCCTGGAAGATATGATCAATGACATAAAGGATAGATTGGCGGCCCAACCGAAAAATTTCCTCGATGCATTCCTCACGCTCTACGGCTCGACGCGCGAGGGCGCGGAAGAATCAGGGATTATCATTGTCAATGAAAAATCCGAATCCGACCAGCATGCCGCCTACGATCGCCTGCGGCATGAAAAGCTGCCTTGGGAGCAATGGAATGCAGAAGCTTCGCGCAAGGGCTGCAACACACTGCATGGAACGCGCAGGGCCAATGTGTTTGATTTGCTCAAGAGAGTGGGCAAAGAAACCGGGGGAAACAACCCTGCTTCGCTTTCCGCCCCGCTCTTCTTGCAGGAGGTGCCGGGGAAACCGTGGATACTGAATGTGAGAATCACGAAACCGCGCGACTGGTCGGCGTATGTGAGAGCGTGCCTGTGCGAGCGTATGCCCCATAATCCCCAGGATGTCGTGTTCACAAAACAGGCTCCGGGCGGAAAGGATCAGAAATTCGACCCGATTGATCTGATCGTCAACGAGACTTCGGGCGGGTTGTATGAGGATGGATTGAGGAGGCTGCAAGGAGTCGTGGAAGAATTCCTGCTCCAAGAGAGCTGCATGCCGCTCTGCATTCATGTGAAATATGATCAATGGAATGTTGTGACTGCAACTCCCTACATGAAAAAGTGCGGCTAGCGGGTGTGGACGGGGGCGATCATGCGCCGGAGAGACGGAAAGCCAGCATGGAGGCAATTCCGCCTTCGTGAGAACGAAAAAACCCCGGCTTGCGCCGGGGTTCTTTCCCCCCTTTCTCTCTATGGCAAGTTACTGGGCAGCCGGGTTCTGGTTCTGAGCCGGCTCGTCAGCGTCATTGTCATTCCCGTGGTGGCCGAACTTTGCGCCGAATCCGCCCATCATGTGACCCTTGAACCCGCCCATCATCATCCCGCCGAACCCATGGCCCATCATGCCCATGCCTCCGCACGCGGTCTTGACGTTCTGCAGTACGGTTTGCATGGCGGCGGACTCTGCGGGTAGCGTCTGGTTCTTCAGTGCGTTTCGCTCATTCTGCCTGGCCGTCTTGAGCGCCGCCTGGCGCTGCGCGTCGTCGCTGATGGGGCCTGCGGTATTGAGTGCGTCGTAGTCAGCTTGCAGGCGCGACTTTTCGAGGACGTTCATCGCGGCGGCATGGGCGTCGAATTCGTCCAAGCGGACTTTATCGAGTGCCGCCATGGCCTGGATGCACGCCTGCGTGGGTACGGGCCGGTTGAACGCCGTTGACCCGGCGGATCCCGCGGCACTGGAGGCAGCCGACGAAATATGGGCCACGAGCGGCACCGCAATCACCAGAGCCGCTGCGCCCGTCATCACACCGAGAGTGAATTTCTTCATAGGAATGTGGAGAATGGAAATAAAAAGTTACGAACGTGAACGAGTATAGGGAGCATGAATTAAGGGGACGTTAAGAAATTTTTGCGCCCCAAAACGTCAGAGAGTATTGTTATCCTTCATCTCCTCCTCCCCTTCCCTATGCGCCGCTTCATAGCCGTCACGCTTCTTGCGTTTGGCGCGCTGGCTCTCTCTGCCTGCGCCCCCACCAACACCACCGCTCCTTCATCGGAGTCGTCGCAGTACTCCAGCGCTCCCATGGAAGCCGCATCGAGCGAGATGATGGAATCATCGTCAAGCGCGGCAGCCATGCAACCCTCGTCTCCCGCAGCCGCGTCGCACGAATCGGTCAAAATTCACAACTTCGTCTACTCGCCCCAAACACTCAGAGTGAAGCGCGGCACCGTCGTCACATGGACCAATGACGACACGCCGCCCCACACCGTCACGGGCGACAACGGCGGCCCCGCAAGCGGCCAGCTCTCCACGGGCCAGTCGTATTCCTTCCGCTTCGATACCGCCGGCACCTTCCCCTACCACTGCTCCATCCATCCGACCATGCAGGCATCGGTGATAGTGCAGTGAGATGAGAAGTAATCAACTATACCGTAGCCGGGACGCGGCGTCCCGGCTACGGGAACGTGAGCGTAGAGATGTCCCGGGAGCGATCATGCTCTCATCCGCGCTTCATGCCATCAACGGACAACGCGCCCGCGCCATGGAGGAAGAAGAGGACATTGGCGGCAAAGAGCAGGGCGTCGAATTCCCAGCCGGTGCCCTTCATCCCCACGAAGGGGCTCTGGAAGACCATGATCTTGAAGTATGTGGCGGCCAGCATGTCGAGCGCCAGCACCAGCGCCGCCCACTGCGTAAAGAGCCCGATCAGAATGGCGATGCCGAAGAGCGGCTCGATCACCGCGAGCGCCTGGAAGACCATCGTCATGGGCGACGATGCGCCGGGGCCGGCCCCGAACATGCCCCACTTCTGGTAGCCGTGGACGATGAAGATGACGCCGACGACGATGCGCAGGAGCAGAAAGCCCCAGTCGGCATAGTGGTGGAGGGCGCGCGTACGCATAAGAAGAGGGAGGAAAGGATTGCCGTTCATGGTAGGCGTTCACACAAGCTTGGCAAGTGCGCACTTTGGAGGAAGCACGTTCTCGCACAAAAACCGCTCAAACCACATAGTCTGCCCGGTTACTCTATCGGTAACTCAATCTGGCAATAGCCTGTTCGCATTGATCGATGCAATCAAGCGTGCAAGGGCAAATACCACACAGATACCTGTCATTGAGAAACCTATCCAATGGCCTGTTCGCCTTCTGTGCGGCGCACTCTATACGTGCCAGAATTCGATCCAGAAGAGGTTTTTTTTGCTGAGATTGGGCGAGGCGCTCAGAAGAGATACTCTGCAACCGCTCCTGAACGATAAGCAGCTGCGCACCACTGCAGGCCTTGATGTTTGCCAATCGGGTATCCCAGCCAATCGCAGCACAGGACAACCAGTACCGCTGCTGATCGTAGAGAGGCGCTTCCACAAAAACATCTGGACGCTTGTCCCCCATGCGTGCCAGGAGCCGCAAAACCAATAATGTGCGCGGCTCCAGCTCGTTATTGTAGATCCCGCCCCTCCCCGATCCCGTGCCCTCCAAAATGATCTCATCTGCCCCGGCCTGGAGCACTGCATCCATCTCCCCTTCCCAATCAGCATGTCTCTGGGGGCCAATTGTTTTCCGTCCCACTTCTCCCAGCACAATGCTAAAATCTTTCCTGAGCTTGCCAATGAATGCACTGTATGCATCGGGAGACATTGCTCCATCACTGTTTGATACCTCGACAGCATCAATGCCCAAGCGATGCAGCGCATCAACTTTCCGACTCACCTCTCTGTCATGTTCGCAACGCTCAAGAATGCCGCCACCGATGTAGGGAATGATCCCATATTGTTTGCAGGTGCTGAGGATTTCCGAAATATCTGCACGCATGCAGACAACCGCGGAAAAAATTTTTGCGTACCGTATGGCCCAAGCGCTCAGCTTCAGACAAGCGTCGATTTCCGAAAGCGGCTCAGCATTAATGATGCAGATGTTCAACTTCCATTTGTCCGGATTTCCATGCGTCACCCGCACTACGTCGCGCTGCATGGCCGAGGAGACCAGATCGTGTGTGCCTTGGAGAAACGGCGGCAATGGCGCAGAATTGACATTCATAAAATAGATGTCAATCGTACACAATACACTCCTTGTTGTAAACGCCAAAGTCTTTGATACAGAGAGAAAAACTGGCGATCTGTGTCTGGTTGCCCGTATGCTTGTTTGCATGCGCCGCATCGCTCTCATTGGCTGCGTGCTCAGTGTCACCCTCTTGGCTGCCTGCACTCCCAGGGTGCAGGCGGACTTGACCCGCAGGGCAACGGCTTCGTCGTCGGCATCCTCGGCGCCGTTCTTCACCGCAAAATTCCGCATCCCGATCCTCGTCTACCATCACATCCGCCCGATCGAGAAGAAGTGGAGCAAGAACTCCTGGAGCTACAAGATGTCGGCGTCGCCCGCGGGCTTCGATAAGCAAATGCAGTGGCTGGAGGACCACGGCTACACGACGATTGACCTGAGTACCTTCGTGGCCATCGGGCAGGGGAAAGCGCCGGGACCTCGTAAGCCCGTAGTGATAACTTTTGACGACAACAATCTGACACAGTACACCGCCGCGCTGCCTTCGCTCCTCGCCCATCACCAGATCGCCGTCTTCTACATCATCACCAACCGGCTTAGTAACCACTCGTTCATCGACGCCGACCGGGTGAAGGACCTGGCGGCCAGGGGGATGGACATCGAATCACACACCGTGTCGCACGCGAGCCTCTCGCTCCTGCCGATCGAGAAAATGGACGCGGAGCTCACGCAAAGTAAGCAGACACTGGAAGCGCTCACGGGCAAGCCGGTGCTGCATGTCGCCTACCCCTCGGTGATGCAGAATAGAACCGTACGGCAGCAAGCTGCCAAGGCGGGCTACGTGACGGGCACCATCATGGATCCGCGCTACGCGACCGACAAAGACGATCCCTTTAAGCTGCCGCGTATCGAGATGCTCGAGACGACCGACATGGAGAAGATCTTGCCGTAGGCTGTACGGTGGGCATACGGAAGTTGACACCGATGTGACGGAACTGCCTTGATGGGCAGGGTCATGCATCGCCATTGGACGATACTCCATGGTGACGACGAAATTCCTCGAGCAATGATGTTTGCGAGAGATGATGCGCGGCCAGAATGCCATACGCCACCTGCGACTCATCCGACGAGCCATGGCTTTGGAAGACATGACCGTCGATTCCCAAAACCTTGGAGGTGCCCAGCCGCGCCTTAAACCAATGCTTCACGCTACGGAATGACAGCAGCAAACACAGTCCCGCAATCTCACGCAATCCGCGCTTGGGGGAAAACACAGACCCCTGCTTGATTTTGCGCAGCACCAGTTTCTTCTGAAACTCAGCTGCCGCAGCGAGCATCTTGAGCGCAACATTACCGGACATTCCATCCGCAACGACAACATCGATTTTTTTGCCGGAACCAAGCTCCTCGTCAACCTTCATGCCCTCCAGCATGTCCTTGGGCTCGGCATTGCCGCAAAAATTCACCTGTGCCTTCTTGCGCAGCAAAGGTGTGGCATCTCGCAGGATTCTGGATCCCTTGTCTTCCTCTTCTCCCATATTGAGCATGTATACCGAGGGGTTCTCCACGCCATACAGCGATCGCGCGCAGAGTGCGCCCCACTCGGCATTCGTCACCATCTGCTGCGCATCGGTATCGGGATTTCCCCCCACGTCAACAACCACCACCTCATGGCCGGCAAAGGATGGTAAACGGACGACCAGAGCGGGTTTCGTTCGCCTCGCCAGCCGCTCGGTAATGGCAATGGTTTGGAGAATAAGTGCCGCGGTATTTCCGCAGGTATAGGCCGCAACGTTCTCATCCTTGGCATGGGCAAGGGCGGTGTGCATCGTCGTGTCTTCATCACGGGCCACTTGTACGGCGTCTTTGAAGAGCAAGCCCTTGGAAGGGACGACCTTCGCCGCCGCGACAATCTCAACACGTGTTCGCAGCCGTGCGCTTTCCTCAGCCAGACGATGTACCACCGCTCTCCTGTTTTGCTCTTGTACCACAAAAACAGTATCGAGCGATGCATCAGCCTTCAAAGCCTGTATCCCTCCATTCAATGGTACTCCGGGTGAATCATCAGCGCCTTCAATATCGACAATGACTCTGGGCATATAACAAGTGACGGATTGTAGCAAAAATATCGGATGCACACGATACAAGAAAAGCACGAAGCAATCAGCAAAGATAATGGATTTCGTCTCGTGCACGGCGTTTCTGCGCTTTCAGTGTCAGAAAAACGGGCTCTGGCCGTCAAGGAACGTGCTTTCTACTTCTTTCCCCTCTCTTGTATGTGGCAACACTGGGTTAACGGGATTCTCGGGCTGTGGGTGATCATCGTGCCCTTCCTGGGCCTCACGACCCAAGACTTCATGTGGACACTCGTGGTCACGGGGCTGGTGATCGCTGTCATGGGCTTCTGGGGCGCGGGCGAACAAGTGTCGGTGGGGAGCGAGCAGAGCCATTCCCACGCGTAGGGATACCTCAATTGCATGGTGAAGCGGCCGTACGCGCGGCTGCTTTGCCGTGCCTCCGCAGGCTGTACACTGTGGGGCATGCTCATCGATGTATTCGTCAGCCTTGCGCTCACGGCCGCCGTCACGATCGCCATCAGGCTGTACGCTGGCGAGATGAACGCCTTCCCCGTGCTCACCTTCCTCGTGGTCGCCGTACTCTCGTACATCGGGACGGCGTTTGTGCACTCGCTGCTGGTGCATTGAAACCGGCGACTTCGACTTCTCATTTCCCTTATGGCACAGACAATTGTCGATACCGACTCGCGCAAACTCACCGTCACTCACGGCGAGGGATGCTACTTGTTCGATAGCAAGGGCAGGAAATACCTCGACTTCACCGCCGGATGGTGCGTGGCCAATATCGGCTACGGGAGGAGCGAGATCGTGGAAGCGTCGCAGGGCACGTGGGAGAAGGGAACGTACCTGTCGCCGCTCGTGCGCGTGAGGGAACAAGAGGAATTTGCCCGTGAACTCATCGGGATCGCGCCCGGGAAAAAATTGAAACACGTGATCCGCTGCACGAGCGGCTCGGAGGCCGTGGAGTACGCGCTGCAGTGCGCACGCGCGGCCACGGGCAGGCGCGTGATTGTCTCGGTGGACCGTGAGTACCACGGCCATACGTACGGCGCGGCGGCCGCGGGGAATGTGTGCAACACGCGCATCGGCCCCTGCCCCGGGGGATTTGAAAAAATCCCGCTGCCCAAAGAACCCGAATCGGCAGCGCACTCCATCGCCGCGTTCAAAAACATCATTGCAAAACACCCGGGCGACGTCGCCGCGTTCTTCAGCGAGCCCGTGTGGACGAACGCCGGCTCGTTCATTCCCCCGCCCGATTTCTACCCCGCCATCCAGCAGATCTGCCGCGAGCACGGCATCCTGCTCGTGATGGATGAAGTGGCCACCTGCTTCGGCCGCTGCGGCGCGCTCTTTGCAAGCGACCTGTGGGGGCTGGAACCCGACATCCTGTGCCTCGGCAAAGGATTCACCGGCGGGTACGCCACGATGGCCGCCACGCTGGTATCACAGGAAGTGCGCGAGCATA
>CAZAUW010000011.1:0-12616 GCA_964488295.1 uncultured Candidatus Peribacteria bacterium | reverse complement strand
CAGGTAGTCCCGTGTTACCAGCCTAGCCGAGGAGGGGTGGTTGAAGTGCTGGAGTGGGGCTTGGTGCCCGTGCCCGGGGTGTCGGACATGGATTTCTCGGTACTGGTGGAACCGGGCAGGACTGTTGTCTTCCCGCAGATGAAGACGTACACGGGACCGCAGCGCTGGGCGATGATGCATCTGCACTTCGCCGTGAGTGCCAACTGCTTTGAGAACTTCCGCTGCTTCGACCCGTGGCTGATGCAGAACATCGTCCCGCTGCTGCACCCCGAGAGCAGATACGTGGCGAGCAACATCCGTGAGCTCGGCGAGGAGGAGCGGCATGTGCTCTCGTGCGACCACGTGATGCTCGGGTGGCTGGTGGACGCATTCGAGACCATCGCCAAGATCGGCGCCACGCGCGAACTGGAATGCCGCGAGTTTCTGGAGATCATCAAGGGTACGGAGTACTGTCACCGCGAGCTCAGGCGGATGGGGGCCACCGACATGGCGGCGCTCCCCTACACCGACGCATTCAATGCCATGCGCCAGGAGTGGCTCCGCATACCGGAGCATGAGCGACTGGAGCGCATGACCCGAACGTTCGAGCAGTACAAAGAGACGATCGGCATTCTCACGCGCATTCTTGTCCAGCAGCTTGAGAGGGTGGCCACCTATCGGATCAAGCTCACGCTCCCCGCCCGCACCCCCCGGCATCAAGAACTTTTACAGAAATATCCCGGCTCGCTCGTCGTACAGACGGGCAAGTCGATGTACGTGTACCAAAAAGACCGCACTGACATCGAACTGGTGTATGAATCGTGGAAATCGCCCATTCATCCACGCCGCTACGGCCGGGGGACATACATTCTGCCACTCTCCCTCGCCGCCACACAGAACGCACACCTGATGAACCAAGGAATGGTGAGCGATCGCTACCGGCTCTGCTGCGCCACCGATCTTACGGAGCTGCCGGTGTTCAATCACCCCACCCTCCACCATCGCTGCAAAGTGCGCAATACCCAGGTGCAGGACACCCTGCACGTGACAGGCAGCAAGCAGCCGACCCTGACCTACGGCGCCGAATTGCCATTCCATCCGCGCAAAGGCACGCTGCGCGCGCGCATGGCCGGCATGCACGACCGCTGGATGGGCAAATCGCCGCGCTCTCTGCCCGGCACTGACAAGAAACAGACACGGATGATTCTCTAGCAGGGACGCACGGGCGCGCCTGCGCTACACTGGCCCCATGATCCTGGACAAAGCCAAGAAGGCATCTCTCGCCTTGTTGCGCGTGCCCTTCGTGCGCGACGTGCTTACGCTGCAGATGGGGGCATTTTTTGCCACGGGCCTCAGCTTCATCCGGTCGATTGCGTACTTCCGCCTACTGGGGGTGGAACAATTCGGCGTGTACGCGGTAGTGCTCGCCTTCAGCGGCACCTTCAGCATCATCACCAATTTCGGGCAAAACCAGGCGGCGCTCACTTTCTTCGCGCAGCGCTATAGCCGCAAGGACATGGAAGGCATGCGTGCCGTGCTCCAGTACTACGCCGAACTCTCGCTCTTCGCGAGCATGCTGCTCTTCGCCTTCGCATATGCCGCCCCCACGATCGCGGAGCTGTTCTACCACAACGCCACGATCGGCATGATCGCACGGATCGCTTTCCTGTGTTCCGTGGCAGGCGCCTTTGACACGCTCTTTTCCATTGTGTTCCAGACAATCGGCGAGATACGCACGATGACGGTCCTCGATAACGTCAATGCTTCGCTCCAGCTGGTGCTGAGCCTGGGGCTCTTGCTTCTGCACTTCGGCCCGGTAGGCATTTTCTGGGGAATTCTTGTGAGCAATCTTCTGATGCTCATTCCCTATTCCATCGTCTACGCCCGGCTGCGCCGCCGCTACGGGCTGCCGCCGCTCCTGAGCATCTTCGATTTCAAACGCAATACGAAGCCCTTCTTCATGCAGGGCTTCTGGATCGCGGTGGATAAGAACATCGGTAACCTCTTCCCCACCAGTTTCTTCTTCGTGATGAGCTTGTTCGCGATTCCTGCGCAGGTGGGCATCGCACAGCTTGCTTACAAGATCTCGGCTCTCCCCCGCACCGTCTTCCTGCCAAACGTCATCCAGCTTTCGATGACGGTGCTACCGAAGATACAGGCCCAGAGCAACAAGGCCCTGCGCGCGGCCGTAGCCAAGATCCTCAAGCACAGCCTTTTCTTCCACGCCATCTTCAGCTTCGCGGCACTCTTGATCCTCCCTCCCGCAGCGCTGATCCTGTACGGACCCAAGGTGGGAGCCGCGATCACACCCATGCTCTGGATGATTTTGATCCAGATTATCGGCGGGGTGAACGTTGTGAACGCCCCGCTCTTCCGCCTGCTCCACAAGGCACAGGTATCGGCTCTTTGGGGCATGATCGGACTGCCTATCCAGCTGTCGCTCCTCGCACTCCTCATGTTGGTCTTCTCTCCCATCAATGCGTTCGTCTTGGCGATCTTCTGTATGTTCATCATGAACCTGTGGCTGAATCTCTACCTCTTCCGCCTGCTCCACAGGCCGGAAATGTCCTAGGGGAAGTAAGTCGTTCCCTCCAGCCAAGCGGCGCGCTAGACTTCCTGCCATGCTCATATTTCAGCCCGACCGTTTCCTCTTGGCCGAATTTGTCCGGGAGCACGCACCGTCCTTCCGGGGAAAAGTGCTCGACGTGGGCGGCGGCACCAGGCGGTACGCAGGCCTCTTCGGGCACTGCGAGTACGAGATTCTTGATACGGATGCCGCAGCCAAGCCCGACATCGTCGCGTCGGCCGAGGCGATACCGCTGCCAGACAGCAGCATGGACGGTGTGGTGTGCACGCAGGTGCTGGGGGATGTGTGGGATGTGCAGGCAGCCATGAAGGAAATGATCAGGGTAGTGAAGCCTGGAGGGCTGCTGCTCCTCACCGAATCGCTCTTCAATGAGGAACACGACGGACCCCACGACTACTGGCGTTTCACCCGCTTTGCGTGGCGCAAGCTTCTGGAACCTTCCTGCGCGATCCTCCGGCTGGAACCGCGTGGCGGCTACCGGACGCAACGTGTGCAGCAGGCTATCCGTTATCGCATCGAGAAACATAATCTCTACCGCCGCCCGATACTTGGCCGTGTCGCGCATCTGTGGGCGATAGTGATCGGCAAAGCTGCCATTGCGCGCGACGCGCGCGCCCGGGACAAAGCTACCGGGGAATTCCCGATCGGGTACTGCGTGCTCGCGCGCAAGAACGCCTCTTCCCCCACGCGCGCGTGAAGTTCACGACTTCCTGGGATGATGGCTGCCGGCTGGATCTACGCGTGGCAGATCTCCTGAGCCGATACGGCATGCAGGGAACATTTTACATCTGTCCCAAGCCGCAGGGGGGCCGGCCGATGCTCACGTCCGCAGAGATCTGCGCGATCGCAAAGAGCTATGAGATCGGCGCACACACGCTCACTCATCCGCGTTTGACGACGCAAACTCCGCAAAAAGTGCGGGAAGAAATGATCGGCGGGAAGCAATGGATCGAGGGCATCACAGGCACATCCTGCACGATATTCTGCTACCCAAAGGGCGACTGGAACCCGGCGGTGCGCCAGATGGCCATCGAGACGGGTTACCGGGGGGCGCGCACAACGGAGATGCTCAGGTTTACCGTTGATGATCCGTACGCGATGCCCACGAGCCTGCAGGTGTATCCCTTTCCGCTGCGGCACGTGTGGACACGCCTGCGGCATGCCTGGGACCCATTCCCCTGGCACCGACGCTACGGTAAAACGCTGCGGTCGATGCGCCTTAGCCTGGGCGCACACACCTCATGGCTGTCGCTCGCCGTGTCACTCTTCCGGCACGCCATGCAAACGCGGCAACCGGTCTTCCACCTGTGGGGGCACAGTGCGGAGATAGAGAAATTCGGCATGTGGAAAGACCTGGAACAATTCCTGCATCATGTGAAAGAATCGGACACTTCCCCCACCTATGTGCCCAATAGCGGCCTTCTGTAAGGGTTATGCGCATCCTCCTCCTCACTGACGACCACCGGAGCAGTGTCGCGACTGTCACGGCAAATTTGTCTGATATGTACCGGCGTAAAGGCCACGAGATCTTCGTGCTCACCTCGCACCGCACCGAGGAATCGCGGGAGATCATACGAGAGGGCGACGTCAGTAGTCTTCCCGTCAGCTACCGCATCAGTCTGCGACACTGGCTGTCGCTCTACCAACCGCACGTATCGAGGATGCTCCGCCAGGAGATGGACCATATCAGGCCGGACGTGATCCATGCCCACAACGTCCACACGTATTTGACCTATGACTCGCTGCGGGTGGCAAAGACGGTGACATCGAAGGTCTTCATCACCCTGCACGACGTGATGAGCTTTGCCTACGGGCGGTTGAAATCAGATCGATACCTGGAGTCAAATGGAAAGGACATGAAGCTGACGATGTTTGATCATATGCATACGATCGGGCTCCAGTACAACCCGTTTCGGAACAACCGCATCCGCCATGCACTGCGCAATGCAACGCAAGTATTCGCCGTGAGCAACGCGTTGCGCACCGCGCTTGAGGCGAATGGCATCCACGGAGCGGACGTGGTGTGGAACGGCGTTGAGACGGAGCGCTGGCGGGTTGGGGACCACGCACGGGAATCAATGCGGGAACGCTTGCGCCTGCAAGGACGCAGCGTGATCCTGTTCGGAGGACGCTTGAGCGCCGATAAAGGGGCACACGCGCTCCTCCGGGCTCTCACGGTGCTGCGCAAAAGGAGACCCGGCGTGCTTCTACTGGTGTTGGGAGAGGAGAAACGATGGAACGCGCTTGTCGCATCCTCAGACATGCACGAGAATCTCTCGGCGCACATCCGCTGCACGGGTTGGATAGACCACGCATCGATGCCGGATCTCTACGCCGCAGCGGACATCGTGACGGTTCCTTCCCTATGCCTCGACTGCCTCCCTTCCACCACGCTTGAGGCGATGGCGGCCGGCAAGCCCGTGGTAGGCACGATCTTCGGAGGCATCGTGGAGGAGGTGGAAGAGGGGGTGACGGGCCTGCTCGTCGACCCCCGTGACACCGAAAAATACGCGCAAGCGATGGAAACAGTTCTCCAGCAACACATGGGCGAGAGAATGGGCAATGCCGGGCGCAAGCGGGCGGAGGCGTTTTTCACACTGGGGAAACAGGCAGAGACCTACCTGCGGTACTATGGAAGCTCCTGATGCTTTTTTGCCTTCGCGAAGGCAAAAAAGCCCATCAGCCGGTACGAAAAATAGAAGGCAGGACGCATGTACAGACATCGTTTTTTTCGCTACGTTCTGTCCAAGATGAAGAAGGGCACCTATATTCAGGGGGATGGCCGGGCGGTCCACGTGCGTGCAAGCGACGTCTTCCGCGTCGCGAAAGCATGGGGAGAGGAGCAATGGATCGTGAATAAAGAATACTGCGGAAAGAAGCTGATTTTGCGCAAAAACCACCGCTGCAGCCTGCACAAACACGCGTGGAAGGACGAGGTGTTCTACGTGCAATCCGGCAAAGTGAAGATGGAGATCGACGGGAAGAGGTACATTCTCAACACGGGCGACTTCGTGCATATTCAGGCCAACAAGCTTCATCGCTTCACGGGCCTTGCCGATAGCGAGATCATCGAATTTTCCACCAATCACCAGGAAGACGACAGTTACCGCACCGAACTGTCGGGCCACGTGGAGCAGGAGCGCTACGACCGTCAAGCGGCTATCGTGCGCCAATTCCAGGATGCTGCCGTATTGGTGCTGGGGGACGCGATGCTCGATACCTACGTGAGCGGACATGTGGCACGTATCTCACCGGAAGCGCCCGTTCCGGTGGTGCAATTCGAAAAAAAGCTGCACGTGCCGGGAGGAGCCGCAAACGCAGCCGCCAATGTGTCGAGTCTGGGTGGGGAAGCGACGCTGATCGGGGTGTGCGGAAAGGATAGGAGCGGCGCCATGCTCGTTTCGCTGCTCAAAAAACACGGCGTCCGGCTGCATCTTCTGGAAGATCGGAGTCGTTGCACCACCGAGAAGGAACGCGTGGTGGCAGGGGATGGGCACCAACTGGTGCGCGTGGATTACGAGAAAATCCATGCGCTTGGGACATCAATGGAAAAACGACTGTTGAGTCTTCTGCGAAGAGAACTTCCACGTCACCGGGTGCTGCTGCTGTCGGACTATGCCAAGGGAGTATTCCATCCGTCTTTCCTCCGTGCCTGCCTCGCGGCCGCGAGGAAAGCCAAAATTCCTGTTATCCTCGATCCGAAGCCCTCGGGAGCCGATTACCTGAGACATACGCAGGGTGTTGCCCTCCTGACGCCCAATCGCCACGAAGCACAAATGCTGGCAGATGACCGCGATCGTCCGATGGCGGCGGTGACGGCCGCATTGGCGAAGAAACTTTCCACGGCGGTACTGAGCACCTTGGGAGGAGACGGCATGCTTCTCGCCTCGGCCAACGGAGACATCCGTTCCTATCCGGCGCTTGCCACCGGGGTGGTCGACGTGTCGGGCGCGGGGGACACCGTAGCAGCGACACTCGCCCTCTCCCTCGCAGCCGAAGCCGGGTTGGAAGATGCCGTAGACCTTGCCAACCGTGCCGCGAGTGTGGTGGTGGAGAAAGCGGGCACCGCCGTACTCACATCCGATGAACTTCTGTGCGCGCTATGAAGGTGTTGCTCCTCGATCGCGACGGCGTGCTCACGGAGGAACGGCCGTCGGACGATTACAAGCCGCAGAACATGGCAATACTCCCGGGAGTAGTGGAAGGACTGCGGCCTTTTAGGGAATGGACACTCTTCATGGTCTCCAACCAGAGTGCTGTGGGTCGGGGGAAAGCCACACGTGAGCAAGTGGAAGCATGTAATGAGTTCGTACATTCCCGGTTGAAAAAGGAAGGGGTTGAACTTGCAGACATCATCTACTGCCCTCATCGACCAGACGATAACTGCAACTGCCGCAAGCCAAAGACAGGAATGTGGGACACACTGCGTACCCGGCATCAGTTGAATGACACAACATGCGTGATGGTCGGCAATCGGGAAAGCGACATGCAGTTCGGCAAAAACATCGCCGCCTTCACCGTCTATGTCCGCGATCCCCGCCATCCCCTCGCAAACGAAAGGGCCGATCTGGAAATTAACGACCTGCGCGGTCTCGCGGCACACTTCTTTCCCCACTCGGCATGACCGGTTGCATTCTCTCGTTGGCTGACGCAGCAGCCTTTGCCGACAAGAAACGCAGCGAAGGAAAGACTGTCGTGACCACGAATGGTGCCTTTGATTTGCTCCATGACGGACACAGGTTTCTGTTTGAGGAAGCGCGGAAGCACGGAGATATTCTGATCGTCGGTGTGAACAGTGACGCTTCGGTGCGCAGAGCGAAAGGCAAGGGTCGCCCCGTGGAACCGCAGGATAAGCGCATGCGGCAGGCGGCCGCCTTCGCCGATGTCGTGTTCGTGTTCGACGACCCCGATCCGCGCGCGTGGCTGCGCCTCATCCGTCCGAACATGCACGTGAACGCCACCACGTACGGTCCAGACTGCATCGAGGCTCCGGTTTTGCAAGAAATCGGCGCTACCCTCGTGCTGGTCCCCGTGAAAGAAGCATTGGGCTCGACGACGGAGATCCTCAGAGTAAGAAATTCCCCGCCCCCATCATGAAGACGCTCTTCAGGGCATTCTGGGCATTGGTACTGGCCCCGTTGCTGATTCCCCTGAGTCGCCTTCGCACACCTGCAGTTCCCCCGAGAATCATCATCGTGCAGCCGGGAAAACTTGGTGACTTGCTCTGCACCACTTCCCTGATGCGCGCCATCAAAACTGCGCACCCGGACTGGGAAGTGCACGTCGTGTGCCGATCGGGCAGCAGTCAGGCGCTTGCAGGAAACCCTTTCGTGACGGCAGACTATGCGATCGACAAGCTGTCGCGCCGGGCGTTGATCGGGCAGCTGCGAAACCTTCGTGCAACTGCCATCATCAACTGTATGCCTGGAGCGTTTTCCTCCATGCTCGGGCTTTTTGCGCTCATTCCCATCCGCATCAATACTTTTTCGTCCTCCCATGGCATCCTTGTGCACCTTCTCACGGTGATCAACACGCACAACATTCGCTATACGATTGGCACCTGGACGCATGCCCATTACATGAAACTCCTCGAGAGGCTCGACATTGCTCCCGTCTCCGCCGTGCCCGACTTCTTGATTCCCGACGATGCCAGGAAAGCGATGGAACAGTGGCGCCGGGATCATGGTCTGCAAGAGGCATCGTATGTCGTGTGCAACATCACCGCTGGCAACGCGGTAAAGGAATGGCCGGAGGAAAAATTTGCAGAGCTCATATGCGCTATCGTCGAAAAAATGGATGTATCCGTCCTCATTTCAACGGCCGACAAAGGCCGGGCAGCATCACTGCTCAAGCTTCTGCAAGGAGTATCCCAAGCGATGGACGCATCCGGCTTGTCGCTTGCGGAGTCAGCCGCGCTCTATGCCGACTCTGCCGCCTTCGTGTCGGCCGATACGGGCCCGCTCTATCTCGCCTACTCCACCGGCGTGCCGCTTGTCGTGATGCTTGGGCCGGTGCATCCCGAAGAGCAAGTGCCGCGCGAAAGCCCAACCGTCGCCCATGTGCCGCCTCCGCCGACTTGCGAGCCATGGGTGTTCGTGTCACTCACGCCGCGCGAAGGCACAGCGCAGCAGCTGCGGTGCGCCAGAGATATTTCCGTCCAAAGAGTGTTCGATGCCCTCGGTACAGTACTGAACGCATCGAAGGAAACCTCACAATAAACCGCTCTGGTTGTACGCCCGTATCCCCGACCGGATATCGTACTGTGGCTCATAGCCCAGCTGCTCACGGGTAGAGCGAATGTCCGCCAGGGTGTGGTTTTGGTAAAACTGATACGGATTCTCGAAGTACTCGGGCTCAAGGGAGGTACCGAGTGTTTCATTCAGTGCAGTGACGATCTCATTGAAGCTCACGGCATGACCTGTCCCCACGTTATAGATGCTGCTTTTTTCCCTGCCTGCCACAAGCGCTTTCATGTTCGCCTGCACCACGTCGTCGATGTACACTTGGTCGCGGGCCTGTGTGCCGTCCCGGAAAATACGGGGACGCTTACCGACCTTCACCTGTTCTGCAAGACGGTGGATCATGCTCGCCATATGGGCCTTGTGCCTTTCACCGGGACCGTACACGTTGAAATAGCGCAAACCGATGAGTGTGAATGGCACGTATCCAATGCGTTCCCGTGCCATCTCATCCATGGCAAGCTTGGATTTCCCATAGGGATTGAGAGGATGTTCATCTTTGCCAACCGTTTGGGGACTTGGGGCATTGCCGTACGTCGCCGCAGAAGATGCATATACCACCGAAGCGCTGCTCCTTTCCGCCCAAGAGAGCAGATTCTCAAAGGAAGTCACGTTCTGTTGCCACATAAAATCCTCATCCGTCACCGTCGTGTCCGTACACGCGGCCTGATGCATCACGGCATCGATGTCGGCGGGCAGCCCATCCCAAAAAGCTTTCTCACTCACGTCGATCCCTTCTTTCACGGTCGCCTGCTTTGGAAGAGGAATTTCCTCCTGCGACGTTCGATGTCGACGATCCACCGCAAGCACATCATGCCCCTGTGCGAAAAGCGCGGTAATAAGTTGCCTGCCGACAAAACCGAGTCCGCCTGTGACGAGGATCTTCATGGAAACAGAATAGCGGAAACGACAGAGTAATTGGATGGTATTCGGTATACGGTATGGAGTATGTGGTATGGGATTTTCGCTTATGCTGGATACTGTATGCTGCATGTACTATACCATCCAATGACAGCATGAGTAAGGTATCCATTCTCGCCGAGCTCTGGCAGTTCCTGCGCATCCGTAAGAAATGGTGGCTGCTGCCGATCATCATTTTGATCGTCCTGCTCGGCTTGCTCGTCATCTTCGCCCAGGCGGCACCGGCTCTCGCGCCATTCATCTATACGATTGTATGAGTTGGCCGGAAAGAATCAGAAGAAACAGAGGAATCAGACGAATCAGAGGAGTGGGACACTTACGAACGCGAGATGCCATTGATTTTCCTTTCCTCTGAATCTTCTGTATCGTCTGATTCTTCTGATTCCTCATGGAAATCCCCTTCCCGCTCAACGAGCTCTGGCAAGCCTGGCTGGCCTTCGGGCGCGCCGTCGGGCGCGTGATGAGCGCGATGATCCTCACGGTCCTCTGGCTCGTCGGCTTCGGCATCTATGCGATCATTCTCAAGATCGCACGATTATTTGGGAAGCATGAAAAACAGGAAACGTACTGGATTGAGATGAAGAAGACCGGGCAGGAGAGCATGAAATACCAGTTTTAGCTTCCCTCTCCCGTAGCCGGGACGCGGCGTCCCGGCTACGGGTATGCATTTTCTCGGTAGAATCAGGTTGATAGCGCATGCCTCCACCCGTCTACATCCTCGGCATCTCCTGCTACTACCACGACAGCGCCGCGTGCCTCGTCAAGGACGGCGACGTCGTCTTCGCCGCGGAGGAGGAGCGCTACACCCGCAAGAAACATGATGAGTCGCTGCCCATCAACGCCATCGAACACGCCCTGCGGTTCGCGGGCATCACGATCGACGACATTCAGGCCATTGGCTTCTACGAAAAGCCCTTTTTGAAATTCTTCGACCGCATCCTGCCCACGGTGATGAAGGTGTGGCCCCGGGGGTTTGTGATGTACCACCGCGCGATGCAGGAGTGGCTGCACAAAAAACTATGGATCCCGCAAAACCTCAAAAAAGAGCTGGGCTACAAGGGGCCGGTGCTCTTCACCACCCACCACGAATCGCACGCGGCATCCTCCTACTACGTGTCGGGTTTCGACGATGCGGCGGTGGTGACGGTGGACGGCGTGGGCGAATGGGCAACCACCACGATCGGCCATGGCAGAGGGGCGGAGCTGGAGATCCTCAAAGAAATCCACTTCCCCCACTCGCTCGGGCTCCTCTACTCGGCCATCACCTACTACCTGGGCTTCAAGGTGAACAGCGCCGAGTACAAGGTGATGGGCCTGGCGCCGTACGGGCAGCCGACGTACATGGAGGAAATGCACCGGCTCATCGACATCAAAGAGGACGGAAGTTTTGCCCTCAACATGCGCTACTTCACCTACGAATACGGCAGCACGATGACGGGCGGCGCAATGGAGAATCTCTTCGGCCAGCCCACGCGCAAGCCCGAAAGCCCGCTCACGCAATTCCATAAGGACGTGGCGCGCAGCCTGCAGGAAATCACCGACGAGCTGATGCTCAAGCTCGCGATGGAAGCAAAGAAGCTCACGGGGAGCGATTACCTGTGCCTGGCGGGCGGCGTGGCGCTCAATTGTGTTGCCAACGGCAAGATCCTTCGCGCGGGGATTTTCAAAGATATCTTCATCCAACCTGCCTCAGGGGACGCGGGCGGCGCGCTGGGCGTGGCGCTCGCCATCTGGCACAAAGAATTCAAGGGGAAGAGAACGGCAAAGATGGAACACACATTCCTCGGCAATAGTTACACGAATGACGACATCAAAAAATTCTTGGATGGCCAGAATCTTCCCTACGAACACCTGGACGACGCTGCGCTCACTGATGCTGTTTCCTCCCTCCTGCAAGGGGACAACGTGATCGGCTGGTTCCATGGGAGGATGGAGTTCGGGCCTCGTTCGCTCGGGAACCGCTCCATCATCGCCGACGCACGCAATAAAGAGAACTGGCAGAAGGTGAACCTGAAAATCAAATTCCGCGAATCGTTCCGCCCCTTCGCGCCCACGGTGCTGGAGGAACGAACGCATGATTACTTCGACCTCAACCGCGAGAGCCCCTACATGCTGCTCGTCGCCGACACCTTACCGCACCGCCGCGCGGAAATTCCCGCCGTGACCCACGTGGACGGCTCGGCGCGCATCCAGACGATCCGCCGCGACCAGAACCCGCGCTACTACGATCTGATCAAAAAATTTGAGGAAAAGACCGGCTGCCCGGTGATCATCAATACGTCCTTCAACGTCCGCGGCGAGCCGATCGTGGAATCCCCCGGGGATGCGCTCAATTGCTTCCTTCACACCCACATGGATTACCTGGTACTGGGCAATTTCCTCCTGAGCAAAAAAGACATGCCGGAAAATGTAAAGCGTGACACGGATGTGTACTTGAGAAAGTTTGAACTTGACTAAATAAAAATTTAAGTTATCTTAACTATTATGAATAATGATCTTGAGAATGAATGCCAAAAAGCAGAGGAAAGTCTACAAAGCATTCTCGCAAGCGCAGGTGAACGAGATGCAGGAGCCGTGTGGGCTGAATTACACGCCCTGAGAAATAGACTCAGTGATATAACAGACCGTGCAATTGATACAGAGAAAAACGGGGTGGTAGCAACCATAGACAACCTGGACAGAGAGGTGGCCAAAGCATTGGAAGAAGCTCAGAGTCGCATAGTGGTTCCGCGTGCAGAAAAGAAACTGCCAAAGCAAAACCCAAAGGTAAGAAAAAATATTCATGTCATGCAACCAACCACTGGAAAAGAACTTCGCGAACTGTTGTATCAACAAAGGCTCTAGACTAGGAGAATTTTTCTTCCTAGCCTCTTCTCGTGATCCCGTACAA
>CAZAUW010000010.1:6907-12696 GCA_964488295.1 uncultured Candidatus Peribacteria bacterium | reverse complement strand
CTTCGAATCCATCTCGGCCGGGAAGATCGGCGCGAGGGTGCTGGGAGTCTCGCTCTTGGCCGTCTTCGGCCTCAAGGGCATCCTCTTCCCGCTCATCCTGCGATCGATCGGGCTCGTCGCCGCCATCATCGGCGTGTACACCGTCAAAGCCAAACCCCACGAAGCCCCCATGAAAGCGATGAAGCGCGGCTTCTGGGTGACGGCGATTTTGACAACCCTCGCCTTGGCCGTTTGCTCTCATTACATGTTGGCATACACACCTGCCGTTCATAATCCAGGTGTCGAAGACCTTGTTTCTCTCCGCTTTGACAGTTCGATCTGGTTCTTCCTCGCGGGCCTCTGCGGAGTGCTCTGTTCGGTGGCCTTCGTCTACATCACCGACTACTACACGGGCAAGGAGTACCGGCCGGTGAAGGCGATCGCGCAGGCTTCCACCACGGGCCATGCAACGAACATCATCTCGGGTACCGCGATCGGCATGGAGTCCACCGCGCTCTCGGTGCTGGCCGTGTGCGCCGCGCTCTTCGCGTCGTACTGGCTCGGCACCCAGACCGGGATCCCCACGGGCGGCCTCTACGGCACGGCTGTCGCCACCATGGGCATGCTGACGGTCGTCGGCTACGTGCTCTCGATGGATATGTTCGGGCCGATCACGGATAACGCGGGCGGCATTGTGGAAATGTCGCAGGCGCCCGAGGAGATGCGCAGGGTCACTGACGAACTCGACGCCGCCGGCAACACCACCAAGGCGCTCACCAAAGGCTACGCGGTCGGTTCGGCCGCGCTGGCAGCCTTCCTGCTCTTCTCCGCCTACTTGGAGGAAGCCAAGTTCCAGGTCGTCGACCTCGCCAACGTCAAAGTCTTCGTCGGGTCGTTCCTGGGCGCCATGGTCATCTTCTTCTTCACCTCGCTCACGATCCGCGCCGTGGGCAAGGCGGCGGGGGTGATCGTGGAAGAAGTGCGCCGCCAGTTCCGCGAGAAGAAAGGCATCATGGAGGGCAAAGACGAGCCGGACTACGCGGCAGCCGTGGATATCGCCACCAAGTCGGCGCTCAAAGAAATGATTCTCCCGGGGTTCGTCGCCGTCGCCACCCCGGTCGTCATCGGTTTGCTCCTCGGCAAAGAAGCCGTCGCCGGTTTACTCATGGTCGGCACCATCGTGGGCGTCCTGATGGCCGCGTACCTGAACAACGCCGGAGGCGCGTGGGACAACGCCAAGAAGTACATCGAAACGGGCCATTTGGGAGGCAAGAAGAGCCCGGCCCATCAGGCGGCCGTCACAGGCGACACCGTCGGCGATCCGTTCAAAGACACCGCCGGCCCCAGCCTCCACGTGCTCATCAAGCTCTTCTCGACGCTCACGCTCGCGTTGGCGGCATTGTTCATGTGATGACCGATATTCACCGGGGGTGTAAACCCCCGGTGAACGTAGCGCAGAGTCTGGTTCGATCTGATTCACCACAGGCTCGCTCTGCGCTACGGTTTTGATCTACCCATTTGCCATGCGACATTAAAAAGTGATCGATACGAATCTGCAATCTGTTTATCTTCAATGACAATCGTGAAGATGCGTTTTTTAAAAGAGAAAATGCTGACGGTATTCCCAAAAATCAAATTGTCGGTCTCGAATGAAAATGCACGAGGATCCAGCAAACGTATTTCATGCTTTTTGCCGATGATTTTTTGCATATTTTGCAAGTAAGAAATACCTTCCTCATCACCGATGTTTAATTCCCGGATGCGGTAATCCCGTCTGGTACTTTTGAGTCTATGCTTATACCGCTCAATCGATTCGGGGAAAAATTTTTGCAACCATCCGATAGATGTGAAAAACAATGCCTCCTCGCGTTTTCCCAGTGATGTATACATCTCGTCGTAAATCTGCAGCACTGCATTCTTGCCCTCGAAAACTTTGATGCGGGGTTTCTCTTTGGTATCGCTGTAGAGCGCCTCTAACTGTGGCAGTATTTCTTCCATGTGACGCGCACGTGTCTGGGCAATTTGCAACACTCTCCGCGGATGCACGGCTGAAAAACATGTCCTCTTTCCACGTTTTGCAGTTGTCAGTAATCCTTGTATTGTCAATTCATCGATCAGTAGGTAGGTGGAAGGCCTTTTGATTGCAGCAGTTCTGGCGATTTCCGATACCGTCGCCTCGCCCAGTTGCAGACAGGTTACGTACACTTTCGAAGCCCGGACACTGATGCCGATGGATGTCAGAGCGGATTCCAGACTCATATGTCAATAATTCTGACAAAATATTTACTACATAGTCAATTTTTCTTGAGAGAGAAGGCAAAATCAATCTTCAATTTCGTTACATCCATTGACGATATTTTTATATTATATCTAGTATGCGCATCTATGTCCCGCGTTGACGATCGAAAAATTGATACAATCCGCGAGTACGGGCACTACCAGGTGACCGGTCCCACACGGTTACGTGTACGGGTGGCGTCTATACAGTACATCTCTTCTTTCATCCACGAAGGATTTCGTTTCTGTGGGCGGCGATATTCGGTTTTGAAGAAGGGAAAGATGCTACGCCAGTCGAATCCGTATGTTCGTATCTCCTCTAATTGTCAGTGGTCATTCTATTTTGACAATCAGTATTGCGACTGTCGCTGGCAACTTGAGAAAGCGAAGGAATTACTCCATCAGGAAGGAAAAGGCCTCATTATCTTTGCCCACGACCAGCATGGAAAAAGTGTTGGCATCGAAGATCACTGGAAGATTTATGCCGAAGGCCAACGTCGGGGTTTGGAATTGGTCGTCGACTCGTATAAGGAATTGGGTTACAAAGAGGACAGCCGAGAATATGAAGATGTTGTGGAGATTCTCCACCATTATAAGATTAAGGAATTCAGGTTACTCACCAACTCGCCTCGCCGAACGACGTTCTTCCTCGGCAAAGGCTTTACGGTTCAACGTGTTGGACTGCAACAACCTTTACATGATTTTCTATTCGAAGAGTACTCAGCCAAGAAACACAAGCTTGGCCATCTTCTTCGTTTTTAAGCAGAGTCACTTTTTTGTGCCGTTGCAATGAATGCTGTGATCTTCCCGGCACAGGCATCGGGATTATCCATCAGCATGAAATGCCCCGCATGCGGTATCTCCGCTGTTTCTACCGATGAATCCAGGCACTTGGTTTTACGACGGTTCTGATCTCCGTACAGGAATAATTTTCTCACATCCGAGGACAGAAACTTCTTGAGCATCTTACCGCTCTTCGACCAATCCACGATGCTCCGCGATGTTGTGTAAAACACATAGTCCGGTATCAGCTCCAGCCATTGGAGCCGGGAAGGAGCGCTGAGTTCCGCGCACGCCGCGATCTCGGATTTTATTTTCCCATAGCCTGATTTTTTGAATGCATCGAAGTCGTACTGCACTGCTTTCAAGCTCATGCCGCAATCTTCCAATGTCAAATTGCCTTCCATGTTGATGAACGATGCAATGTGTGCTTTCAGCCTTTCCAGGAGCAGGATGCCAACCATTCCGCCGAGGCTATGACCGATCAGGTGCATGTTTCGAATTCCCATCTGCTTCACAAGTTGTTCGACCATGTCGGCCTGATCTTCCAATGTGTAGGAAAAACTTTCTGGCTTCGCGGAGTGGCCGAATCCTACGAAGTCAATGGCCAGATAAGAGAGATCGCGGAAAAAAGCCCGCCGCAGGAGATTTTCGAACATTTCTTTACTCGATTGGAGGCCATGAAGACATACCATCCATTGGTCGTTTGTGCGCTGTTCCAATACAGCCATGTTGATCGGTCCGGACTTGCACTCGAGAGACAGGAAATCTTCCTTCATCCGATGCATCATATCTATTCCTTTCTGCATTCTCTAGCATTGACTAAACGCAGCGGAGGTAACGAACCTCCGCTGCGGGACGGGAATTTTATTGTCCCACCTGTACCTGCCGCGCGGCTGCGGAAATTTTGCTCTGGAGCTCAGCACTGCGCTTCTTGCCTTGCGCGATCTGGTCGGACGTCATCTGACCCGCGAGGGTATTGAGCGAGACGCTAGCCTGCGCATAGCCCTCGATGTGGGCGAGGTCGAACCAGGCATAGGCCTCGGGCAGGTTCGGGGGCCCGCCTTCGCCGCGCACGTTCATCACTGCCAGGTTATTTGCGCCGTCGCCGAGCCCCCGCCCGGCCGCGTTCTCGAAGTACATGCGTGCTTTGGCGAAATCCTGCGGCACGTATTGTCCCGTGTAGCTCAGGATGCCCATCTCCAGGTTCGCGCGCGCATTGTTGTTCGCGGCCGCGCGCGTGAGCCACTGCACCCCTGTGGCGGTATCCCTTGGCACGCCGTCCCCCTGCATGTACATCGTGCCGAGGTTGAATTGCGCGCGGTTCACCCCCGCCTGTGCCGCTTTGGTGAACCACTCCACCGCTTTGCCCAGATCTTTTCCCACTCCGTCGCCGTCGTGGTACATGGCCCCCAGCTGGAACATCGCTTCGGCATTGCCTTTCTGCGCTTTCGCCTGCACTTCGGCGAAGCTGGGGAGCGATGAAGATTCAGCTTGCCCGTTCATCGCCACGTTGCTCACGGACGATCCCGCCGTCGATGACGGTTGGCTGCAGGCGCTCAGCGCGAGAAGGCTTGTGAGAAGCAGCGCAACGGAGAGATGTTTCATAGGGTGCGCAGTGTATCAGTCGTAGGGACGGCTCGCGAGCCGTCCCTACGACATTCGTCATCTTTTTTGCAGGGACGTGACATGGTTCGACAAGCTCACCATATATCGTCACGCCCCTGCGAAAAATATTCTTATCCTGTATCCTCCCCGCATCCTCCCCACCGACATTCTCCTCGGCCTGCTCATCGTGCTCGTTGCTGCACTCACGCTCACGGGCGTGATGCACCTGCTCATCCTGCGCATGCCCTACATTCCCACCTCGATGCGGCTCGTGCGCGCGATGGTGGAGATGGCGCGGTTACAAGGCCATGAGACGGTGATGGATTTGGGGGCGGGGGACGGGCGTTTGCTCATTACGGCGAAGCGCCTGCACCCCGGCGTGAAGGCCATCGGCTGCGAGCTGGTGCCGACTATCTGGCTGCTTGGGAAGCTCAGGATCCTGCTCTCGGGCGAGTCCGTTGATTTCCGGCTCTGCAGCTTATTCTCGATGGATCTGTCGCGCGCCGATGCGCTCTTCCTCTACGTCACGCCGCGTGTGATGGAGGAACTGGAACACAAGTGCCAGAAGGAACTCAAACGCGGAACGATCATCATCTCGCACGCGTTCCGCTTCCCGCACAAAAAGCCTACCGAGGAGCGGCGTGTGAACGGCGAGACGGTAGTGAGGTATGAATGGTAACCCTTAGCCCCCAGCGTAGCCATCCCCCACAGGCGGAGGTCGGGCCCGAAGGACCAGGCAGGCGGCGCCACAGAACCCACCCGACCACCACTGCGTAGTACGCAATCACGAACATCACTCCCGCTTTCCCCTCGAGCTGCAGCGAGGCGAAGGGCAGGACGGCCAGCCAGTGAGTGCAAAGCAGGATCAGCCAGAGGGCGACATTGCCGAGCGATGCCACGAGCAAGCCGATGAACGGGAAAACAAAACTCAACGTCACGCCGGCGAATCCGAAGAGCATCGCCACAGGCACGAGCGGCGGGACGATGAGGTTACTGAGGGGTGCTATCACGCTCAGCGTCCCAAAAAGGAAGAGGATCCAGCCGATCGTCGGAAGTTGCGCTGACCACGTCTTCTCGGTGCTCTCGCGAAGGTTGCAGCGTGCCGGAAAGAAACGCCGGCAGTCTTCGAAAAGATCTTGTTCTTC
>CAZAUW010000010.1:0-6897 GCA_964488295.1 uncultured Candidatus Peribacteria bacterium | reverse complement strand
AGCGTCTTCTCGGGGCTCACGCGAAGGTTGAAGGGTGACGGAAGGAACCAAAGGGTTTCGCGCAGGGGCGGGTAGAGCTCGGTGAGTCCGATGAGCGCCAGGAAGGAGAGCTGGAAGCCGACATCACTCCAGAGTTGCAGCGGGTTCCAGAGAAGCATCAAAAAGGCCGTCCATAGGAGTATCAGCCGGACGGTCTGGATGCGGCCGTTTTGGAGGGCGATGAGCCCGAGTATGCCCATGATGGCCGCGCGCACGGCCGACGACGTGCTGCCCGTGAGCAGCGTGAAGAGCACAATGATCATGGCCGACGGCCAAAACCGCCATTTGATAGGCAGCCAGAAGAGGAGGGTAGAAAGCACCGTGAGCACCATCGTGATGTTGTAGCCCGAGATCGCGATCAGGTGCGTGAGGCCGGTCGCCTTGAAATCCTGCATCGCGTGGTCGGGGATCCCGCGGCGCGAACCCAGGAGCAAGCCCGCGAGCAATGACGCGTTGGGTTCGGGGTAGACCCTGTCGATCTGCATTTCAACATCCTCGCGAAGCCCGTACACCGCCGCGAGGATCGGGTTGGCTTGATTTGCCTGCACGGGGCCGAGCACGGCTTTGGTCATCACGCTTGCGATGCCGAAGCGGCGCAGGTACGAAGCATAATCGAAATCGTTGATCATCCCGGCTTTTTGCAAGAGTCCTTTTGCCGTGAGTACGTCGCCGTAGTAATAGTCCCGCAACCGCTTCGTGTCGTTCACCAGGATGTTGCCGGTCGCGGGTTCCCATCGCCCGCTGCCCGTTTGCGCCTCACAGACCACCATCGTGTACTTGGTCACAAGCGGACGCCGGTCGGGGATATCGCTCACGGTTCCCAGTACGGTCACCACATCCCCCCGGGCATACCGGCCGATGGTTTGCGAGTCCGCCGCGCGCGTCATCCTGCCGACCGTCAGGAGCGCGAGGATCACCCCCACCGCGCAGATGCCGAGGCAGCGGATGAGACGGGGCATGCGTTCCCACCGGAAGACGAAGGCCGGATAGCCGAGGAATGCCAGCAGTCCCGCGGCCACTGCCATCCAGAGGCTGCCCCACAGCCACGCGGGATAGCTTGCCCGCTGCCACCACTGCAACGCGAAGACGGCGAGCAGGAAGGAGCCGAGGAAGCAGTAGGAGACGGTGGAGCGGCGCATGCCGTGAGCGTGCGCGCCCGTCACCCGGCCGAACAGGAATGGTCACACGATTTTTTTTGACGACGATCATTTTTGCCCTTCCGCATCACGCGTTTTCAGTTCCGTGGGCGCGCAGAACGCCTGCCAATCCGATCCATTCCCCGGTCGTGAGCGTCCCCGGCCTGCGCTCGGGGTTACTGCCGGAAGTTTCCAGCAATTCCATCCCATTTGGCAGTTTACCAATGGAATTCCTGAGCATCTTCCGCTTCTGCCCGAAAGCGATTTTCGTCAATGTGAAGATAGAGTCTATCGTGTTGGCGTCGGCAAGGGGTTCACTGAAGCATTCGATATGAAGAACGGCGGAGTCCACCTCCGGCGGCGGCAGGAACGATGAGGGCGCGACGGCGCGGACGATGCGCGGTTCGCCGAAGAGCGCCACGATGATCGTCAACATGCCCGCCTGCCCGCGGTCGCAAATCTTCTCGGCCACTTCGCGCTGCAGCAGGAGCGTGAGCGAGGCCGGTTTGACCGCGGATTCCAGAAAAGCGTGGCGCAGGAGCGGAGACGTGATGTGGTAGGGGATATTGGCGACGATGTTGTAGGTTTCGCAGGGGAAGGGCACATGGAGGGCGTTGCCTTGGATGACCTTGAGGTTATTGGTTACTGATTTTTGGTTGTTGGTTTGAGGATTTCCATCCAGAGCGGGCATGTCACCTTGGGCGGAGTCGAAAGGGCCAGCGGCCGCCCGTTCGCCCACAAATTCCTCCAACAAGGGAATCAGCCGCGCATCCAACTCGATCGCCGTCACCCGCCGCGCGGTCTTCACAAGCTCCCTCGTGAGCACGCCGATGCCGGGGCCGATTTCGACGATGTGGTCGGTCGGCTTGATGTCCGCCGCCTCCACGATGGCATCCAGCACCTCCTGATCCACCAAAAAATGCTGGCCGAGGTCGGTATGGAGGCGTAGTCCATGTGCGTGCAAGAATTGCCGGACGGTATTTGCGAGCGAATGTATGCAATTACCGTAGCGGAGAGCACGTGCTCTCCGCTACGGGATTGCACGCCTGCATTGCAGACGCACGGCGCAATGCCTCTGCAAAATCATGTGTGCACGTTCGAAACCTTCCCGCAAAACTCCTCCAATCTCTTCATCGGGATCCCCGCCACGTTGATGCGACCGTCGCCCGTGAGGAAGACGTTCTGCTTCCTCTTGAGTTCCTCAATCTCGTTTTTGCTTAAGGGAAGCATCGCGAACATGCCGTTTCCTTGCAGGGTTCCGCGCAGGTCACCGGGCAATTTTTGGCGGAGCAGGTCACGCTTTGCTCTGAGTGTTTGGCGCGCTGCTTCCAGGTCGCCCAACCATTCCTCTTTGTACGTTTCCTGCACGACTCTCACCACTTCCTGCCCCAATGTCGCCGAGCCCGAATGGATGCTGCGCGTGAGGATGCAGTAGTGGTTCTCCACGTTCGCTTTGGTCGGTTCATCGGGCACGAGGCAGGCGGCCAGCCCCGCGCGCTCGCTATAGATCGAGTGGTTCTTCGATGCCGACCAGGCGATGAGGGTGGGGATAGCTGCCTCCGCAAAGAGCCGGATGGGGAAGGCGTCCTCCTCGGGCGTGCCGGCAAATCCCTGATAGGCAAAATCCAGCAAGGCGACCGATCCTGATGATTTCATCGCGTCGGCTACGGCAGCCCATTCACTACTCGTGAGGTCCAGGCCTGTGGGGTTGTGGCAGCCCACTTGCAGGATGACGAGCATCGGCTTGGTTGCCTCTGCGAGTATTGTGAGGATGCCATGGGCGTCCGCCTTGCCCTCCCGCACATGCGGCACTTCCTGCGTGTCGATACGCGCATCAGGGAGTAAACGGCGGTAGTTCGGCCAGGCGGGGACGGGCAGGATGGCGGTGATACCGGGATACATCAACTTGGCCAGGCGCAGGTTCAATGCCACCGCACCCGTGCCGCCCGTGGTGGCGATGCTTGCCATCAAGAGCGTTCCCGTTGGGTCGAGCAGGGATCCAACCGCCTTGCGATACTCCGGCAATCCGAGAAGATGGCGATAGCCATAGGACCGGGTAGTGAGATTACTGGCAATATCCGCCACTGCTTTGCGCACACTCTCAAATACCAGTGGCTTGCCGTCTTCATCCATGAATATCCCAATTGTCGCGTTGATCGCCTCCGGCCCGGCCTTCCTGGCCTCCTCCGCAATCGCGTATATGGGGTCTTTGGGCGAGAGGGGGAGGGAGGGGAACATGGCGGAGGAAGTATAGAGGAGCGTGGTGCGCGATGGAGATGGTCTGATCATGCCCATCGTGTCAGCATTTTCGAAGGTACCCAAAAGAATTGACGCTGACGGAAAATGCGCTAGGTTCTGTCTCTATGCCCCCAAGCAGGCGTTTTCAACTTCTTGCCAAAGGTGTCATTCAGAGCTCCCAAGCGCCCGATAGCGGGACAAGACGTGACTTGCTCACTGCATTCCGTGATCTGGAATTGAACGACCAGGAAACGGTGAGGGAAATCGCTGAGTTGACTGCCCGCGAACTCAAAATCCTCGCTGGTTTTGGAAATGATCCGTTCCCCAAGGGGTACATGGGAGAAAAGTGGGAGAAACTTCGTCGCGCGTACTATGCGCGGCACCCCGCCGGAGTGCACCCGCTCACGATTTCCGTTGCGGGGAAGTTACGGGAGCTATTTACGAAACTGAATCCATCCGACGTGAACAGACTTTCAGCCATGCGAGAGAAACGACCTGCTGCCGCATTGGGAATGATGGTGATGCGCGCGGCATTGTTGCAAGAAGGCCAAGAAACATCGCAAGATGATTTGCGTTCGGTTTTCAAGCTGGACATTCAGGCAACTCCAAGTGAGAAGATCATTTCTGCCGTAGAGCCGCTTCTGCAGGCTTGGACATTCGAGCTCAGGAATCCGTACGTACGCATTGCTTCCATACCGTCCGTTTACCCACTGGATCTTGTGACGAAGGTGAAGGAAAATCTTCGCAAGTATTCGCCGACTGAATCTGACGTGCATTTTTTGGCAGCCGTCATCCCAGCCACGGGCGGAACACGCGACGACGTCTATGCACTTTTCTCGCTTCTCGGCCAATTGGAATCCGAAATTGAGGACGAACGCGAGCAAGCGAGGAAAAACAATGGGCATGCCTCGCCGTTGCCCGCGGTGGCCCCGATGCGAGCCAGGAAGGACACCGCGCAGCCTGCTACACCCCCCCCGCCAAGGGCCGATCGTCCTGTGGGTGAAAAGGAAAAAGCGCCGCTCCCGCAAATTTCTCCTGCTATAGTGGATGCGTATAGACAAGTAGCGAGCCTGTGTGGCATGAAAGACAATGAGGTACCGAACTACGTCCGATACGCCTTGCAAGATGCACAGGCGCTGGCACGAGACGATCACCCTGTGATGGCTGATCTGCGATTGCTCTTGCACACTACCGCAGCCATTGACGAATCCATTCTGGTTCAGGAGCCCAGTGACGCTTCCATACGTACATTCCAGAACGTACTATCCCGCATGGTGATCGGCCTACATGCCACTCTCGAGCGCAGCCAGTCATACTGGATGCCACACAAACTGAAAACAACCGATAAGAAATTCCAGACAAGCATCCCGCAACAAGTTGGTTATCTCCATGCGATCCACACGCTCCTGCACAATGCCATAGAAAGGGCCGCCCCCGGCTGCGATGAAAAGCTGCGTGAGATCATTCTCTCCGTTTGCGACGAGGCCCTGTTCGGCATTCTGTTTTCCTACGTCCATCTGCATTATCAAGCCTCCCGGATCAATCCCACGACCAAAGGCAGTTCCCGCCCCAAGGCATCTCCGGAATGGGCTGGTTTTTGTTCGCAATGGAAGAAAATCAGCGAAGGATTGAATGGAAGCAATGATCCTCTTGCCAGGCAGTACGGCAAATTCCTTGTGCTGACAGATCTTACTCTCATGCGTCTTTTGTGGGATGGGCAGAAAAATCAGAAAACGACCGAGGGATCGGAGGATACCCTGCGCGCCATTCCTGCCCATTGCCCTCCCTGTCTCCATGCCCACATCCGCGTGCGGAACCAGGAAGTGGATGGATCCTTTTCAAGCTATCTTCCAACGTTCCTCCAAAAGATACAGCATGTGCAAGGCCGCACACAAGATTCACCCAATCTGCTGACCCAGAAGAACCTGGGAAGCCCACCTTCTTTGGCCAGTGCATGCATTCCTTTGGAGGATATGGTGGGTGATGGCAGTCCGGCAGTGGGAGAAGCGCATCGTCGCATGTCACTTGCCAGAGATAACCTTGGGGTGACGCTCGCAAGCGCCAGGGCGGCCAATATCCCGCTCGCACACTCCGCATTCCGTGAAGGACTCCCTCTCGCGTACGTCGACGTTCAGATTCTGCCACAAGCCGAACCGGTGCGGGGATTCGTCTTCGAGGCGCAAGTGGCTGGGATGCTGGGTGTGAGCGGTCAGGAATTACCGCAAGACATCCTTTCGTGCCTGGAAAAATGCAAGGTGATTGTCGCGCGGCCCGGTACCACATTCCTATTTGTGCCCGCGCTACCGATGTCTCAAGAAAAGGAGGCGACAACAAAACTGTCCGGCGCCGAGATCAACAGTGCGGTGCGCGAATGGATGACGCAGGAATTTCCTTGGCAAGTCCCTCTTGATAAAGCTGAGCGCTTCATGGCACTGGCGGGTATTAGCCTGGAGAAAGGTCGTCCCGGCCACGCTCTTTGGAGAGACCTGTGGGGCAAGAAGCGACCTTTGTCTACCAAAGAATCCATTGAAGGAGTGGTCCCCAGACAATATATGTTCAACGTTCTTTTCAACGAGAGGGGAAGTTTGCCTGCTCTGGGAAACAAACAATGGATCTATGACTGGCTTCAGGAAAAACCGCGTACATACAGTGACATCTAAAGAACTCATCGGGAGATTCATATTGACGCGTCGTGCTTCGTGAGTAGGATGGTCGCACATGTCCGCTCAGTCACGTTTTGCCGGCGCCTTCTGGTACTTCTTCGTTGCGAAGGGGAGCGCGCCTGCGTGCCTGAGATAACCTGACCTCTCACGACCAAGGCCTCCTCTCCTTCGCGGCGAGGGGCACTTTTTCGTGTCTTCTTATTTTTCTTCCCTTTTTCATTCTATGGCCACACATTCTCCCTCCGAGGAAATTGTTTCCCCGTCAGCGTCGGAAATATGCGATGCCGTGCGGCATGGCTTCCTGATGCAACGGATGGGCGCCGACAACGTCGAAGCCCTTCGCGGGCTCTTTCGCCATGGACCCGTGATGTTCAACCTCACAGGCGTGCCGCTCTCAGGTTGTCGCAACCTCGACGAGTTACAGGATGCCGTCGAGCATATGCACCCCGATTACCGGGAGAAAGCCCTGCAGGCGTTTCAATCCGTCGCAGCCCGACACAGGTAGCGAAAGATCTTCCTGCCTTTTCCTGCATTCCCCGCCTTAGAGGATCGTCAGCGGCGCGATACTGAGTGCAAAACTCTTCGTCTGTCCCGTATCGAAATGCACGGTGACGATGTCGCCGCGGCGGTTGCGGACGGTGCCGGGCCCGAAGGACGGGTGCTGCACGCGCGCCCCTTCCACGAAGGCGGCGCCGTCCTGATTCATGTCGTCGAAGTTGGGATCCTGATTGAACTCAGCATGCATGTCCTGATGCTGACGGTAGGGTTCGACGCGGCTTACCGCATATTTGCCCGCTTTTTGCAGGCCGCTCTCGGAGGCC
>CAZAUW010000009.1:0-13393 GCA_964488295.1 uncultured Candidatus Peribacteria bacterium | reverse complement strand
AGCGCGATGAAGACGATATCCAGCTGTCGGTAGAATGCCATGAACGTGTACGCGATGCCGAAGGGGGCGGCGAGCACAATGAGCTTTTTGATGAGCGGCCAATCGAACGAGATGCGGATCCTCATGAAACGTTCGGCATATAAGGAAGAGAGCGCGAAGAGCAGGAACGCGCCGATGCCTCCGATCCACAGGAACCACTCATACACACGCATCTCGCTCGAAAGCCGCACGCCCTCGAGGATGAAGACCCCCATCCCGATGGTGGTGAGCACGCGCTGCAGCACCTCGGCCACGAACACGAAGTGCATCTTGTACCGCACCTGGAAGACCGTCCGGATGGTGCCGGCGAGGATCGTGAAGAACGGCACGAGCGCGGCGATGGTGACGCCGATGGGGAACGGGGTCCCCTGCCATTGGGGCAGGATCCACACGTAGGCAACCCCGATGCCCAGCGACAGGAAGAGGATGGCCAGGCGCAGGGCCATCAGCGCCGAGAGGATTTTTTCCTTCTGGAGTTCCGGAGCCTTGCTCACCTCGCGCACCGAGACGGCGTAGAGCCCGAAATCGGCGATGACGGCGAAGATCTGCAGGTAGCCGTAGGCGGAGTTGTAGTAGCCGGCGAATTCCTTGCTGAGCCCGATCGTGACGAACTTGGTGGCGATGACGCTCAAAAACGCCATCGCGGCCTGGCTCCCGATTTGCCAGAGGGTGGAGGTGGCGACGGTTCGAAATGACATCGGAACTAGAGTAGTTGTTTGTGAAAAAAAGAGAATGGAAAAATGATTGAATGGCTCAATGGTTCTTGCGCTTGAACATGCCGGTCAATACGGGCGTGCAAGTGAGCAACTTGGCGGACACCATTCAACCATTCTGCCATTTATCCATTCTTCCTCGACGCAAACCCAACGGTGAACGCGGTCCCCTTCCCCTTCTCGCTTTTGACCGAAATCCTCCACCCGTGCAGATCGCAGACGCGCTTGGCGAGCGCAAGCCCCAACCCGAAACCCTCGGTGGAGCGCGAGGCGTCGCCGCGGTAGAAACGGTCGAAGACCGCCTTCAGCTCGCGTTCATCGATGCCGATGCCCGTGTCCTCAATGGAGAGCGCGTGTTGCGTCAACTTCACGGTCACCGCGCCCCCGTCCGGTGTATATTTGAGCGCGTTACTGAGGATATTCTCAATCACCTGCCGCACGAGCGTCTCGTCCCCTTCGACCTGCACGCCACTGGCGATTGATTCTTCTATGGCAATTTGTTTCCTTCGCGCAATCTGTTCAAACGATGCGGCGATGGCCGCGACGAGGACCGAGAGATCGAAACGCCGGATCACCATCGCCGACTTGTCGAGCCGCGCAAGCTCCAGCAGACGCTCCACAAGCGAGGTGATCCTCTTCAGGTCATCCTTGGCCGACTCCAGGCCTTCCTCGTATTTTTTGGTCTTGAGTGCCAAATCGAGCGATGACCCGAGGATCGTGAGCGGCGTGCGCAGCTCGTGGCTTGCGTCCTGGGTGAATTGCTCGAGCCTGCGCATCGCCTGCTCGGCGGGCCTTAAGCTGCTCTTGGCGAAGTAGAGACCGACGAAGAACGTGACCATCGAGACGAATGCCGTGATGAGCAGCAAGTTGAATGTCCGCGCAGGGAGCGCGCCCTGCAGGATATCGGCGCGATCGGCCACCTGCACGTACCCGAGCGTTTGCCCGCCGCGCTCGATGGGCATTGTCACCACGTGGTAGTCGTCGCCCTGGATGCTGAGCGCCATGATGCCGCCGTCCTCGGGCATCAGGAACGGCACGCCCGTGAAGAGTGCGCCCGTATAGAGGATCTTGCCGCCGTTATCGATGATGCGCGCCTGCGCCTGCTCGCGGGGGTCGAGGAACGACGCGTCGAATCCTTTGCCGTTGATCTCCATCACGATGTGTTGGGTTTGCCGCTGCAGGCGGCTATCGAGCATCGCCGAGGAGTAGCGGTAATCGGAGAAGATGAAAATCGCGCCGTTGATGAGCAGGAGCGCCGCGACGAATGAGGTGAACTGCAGCGCAATGAGGATGCTGATGCGTCGAAACATCTGGGTACAGGAGGAAGTGGCTTCAATCGTCAACCCGGGACAAGGTACCCTTTTCCGGGCACCGTTTGAATCGCGTCTTTCCCGAGCTTGCGGCGGAGGTATGCCACGTGCACGTCGATTGTCTGCGAAAAGAGCAGCTCATCGCCTCCGCCCCACACGTGTTCCATGATGCTCGCCCTGTCCTGCGCAACTCCCGCATGCCGCATCAGGTATTCCAGCAGCGCGTATTCCTTGGGCGCCAGCTCGACGGTTTTCCCTTTCCTCGTCACGTGTTGCGCGTTGGTATCGAGCGAGATATCCTTACTCTTCAATACCGGTTGGCGTTGGCCGGTGCCGCGGCGCAGCAGCGACCGGACGCGCGCGAGCAGTTCTTCCAGATCAAAGGGCTTGGTGAGGTAATCGTCGGCGCCGATGTTGAGTCCATGCACCACTTCCTCGCGCTTGGTGCGCGCGGTGAGCATGAGGATCGGCATTTTCTTGCCCGCGTCGCGCAGGCGCGTACACACGTCGTATCCCTCCATGCCAGGCAGGTTGATGTCGAGAATGATGAGGTCGTACGCCTGGGACATGGCGCGCTCAAAGCCTTCGGTGCCGTCATGCACCGCGTCCACGGCGTAAGTTTCGGACTCCAGGTACTGTTGGATATTACCGGCCAGTTTCCGCTGATCTTCGACGAGGAGGATGCGCATGCGGGGGTTGCGTCCACTATAGTACAAGATCGCTTAAGGCGGGATTAAGGCCGGGAAATCCCTTAACATTTCCTTAACCTGCGATCAGTATACTCAGTGCATCCTCATCCTTTTTTTCTTCATCCATCATGAAAAAACTCCTGCTCTTCCTTTTTCCCGCTTTTGCCCTTGCAACGGTTCTGAATGCCTGTTCACAGCAGAGCAGCGCAAGCATTCCGGCTGACACATCCAGCACTTCGTCGGTTGCCAGTGCCGACGTTCCCAGCCAGCCCGGCGACGCGTCCAACGCGTCATCCGATGCTGCTGCCGTAACTGACCCGGGCTCCCCGGCGACCGGCGCGGATATTTCTCCAACTTCCACCGACTCCTCATCAGCGGCTCTCTCCGCAGCTGAGGCTTCATCGCCTCAGGCAAACCTGGGCCAGGGCAAGACGGTGACGGTAAACATGATTGCCGAGAATTTCGACTTCAAGCCCAATATCGTCAAAGCGCACAAGGGGGACAAGCTCGTAATCCACCTTACGGGAGTTTCGGGCAACCACGGCTTCATGGTGGAAGCGCTCGGCATCAATGTCGCAATTCCCCTGGGCCAGACGAAGGATATCGTAATCCCCACCGACCAGGCAGGAACGTTTGAATTCCGCTGCTCAGTGCCCTGCGGCACCGGCCACCGTGATATGACCGGGCAGATCGTGATCAGCTGAAACGGAGAATTCAACTCAGCTGAACAATGCAAACTCTTCGTTTGACAGCATTTTCTCATAGATGCAGAATGTTACCATGAGTGAGCGCTCTGAGATTCAGAAAAAAGAAGTGCAATATGTCGACTTCGACAAAATCCGATCGATGATTGAAAATCCTGATTTGCTGGAACGCTTTACACTGGACGCCATTCGCCTCGTTCTTGAAGAAGCGGGGTTCATTGAAGGTCTCAACCCGCCCGAGTATGCGACAGTTGGCGGACCGTATGCACATTTCATAGCGCAAGGCGGAGAAGTATGCTCACTGAGCACATGCGGTAATCTTGCAAACCCGCAGAGCTTTACACTGAAATCCTGGGCAAGGGAAGATGGCTCCTTTCGGCCTGAGCAATACAGAGGCATTGAACTTTCCACCAACTCCAAATTCGCAAGGAATGGGCCACGCTTTTTAGAATGGTGGAGGCGGAGGAAAGCCGAATATGAACAGGCTCTCGCAGCCAAAGCACAGAGTCCATCGAAAGGCATCCTTCACAGGTTCATGTCGCTATTCGGTGCAAGGGGTAAGGTGTAACGAAGTACACCTTTTGCTTCTTTTCCACCTTTGAGGGGAGCATGCTATTGCCATGTTCTACAAAGTCATCACGTCGTCCAAATCGCGTGGCATCGGCAACGGCCTCACCTACGAGGCACCGGAAGACTCAATCAAGCCGGGCATGCCCGTGCGGGTGCCGCTTCGAAGCAAACTGGTGGAAGGAATCGTGGTCGGCGTGATCAAAGAACGGGCCAAGGAAGAGTACGATTTGAAGCAGATCAAAGAGATTTTGGGTGAGGAGCCGCTTGTGAGCGATGCCGCGCTCAAGACGGCGCAGTGGATGGCGGAGTACTACCTCTGTTCGCTGCGACAGACCTTGAGCGTGTGGCTGCCCTCTCCGCCATGGTCGGGCGTGCTGCCCAAAGAAATCGTCGGCTACCGGCTGAAGAAGTTGAATGCATCGAACCTCCGCGGAAAGAAACAACAGGCGGTGGCGCAGCATTTGCTTGGGAAGGAGTGGGTATCGAAGACCGACCTTGTGCAAGAGATCGGCGTCTCGCCCACAACACTCCTCACGCTCAAGAAAAACGGGGTGATTGAAGAGGAGAGACAGAAAGAAGAAAGGCAACCTTCACCGTCATCTTCCCCGTTGCTCTCACTCCCCGTCCTCACGCCCGCGCAGGAAGCGGCATGCGAACTCATCAAGGGCGACGCGCGGCCCGCGCTGCTCTTCGGCATCACCGCAAGCGGCAAGACGGAGATCTACGCCAGGCTGATCGCCGATGCGGTTTCGCAGGACAAGCAGGCGATCCTGCTCCTGCCCGAAATTCTCCTCACCGAGCACTTCATCCACCGTTTCGAGCGTCTTTTGCGAAGCGACGCGATCGCCGTCGTCCACAGCAAGATCACGGGCGCCGCACGGCGCACGCTCTGGCAGCGCATCCACCGGGGGGAGATTTCGCTCGTCATTGGGTCGCGCAGCGCCCTCTTTGCGCCACTTCGCAAGCTCTCGCTCGTCATCCTCGATGAAGAGCACGAGTGGACGTACAAAAACGAGCAGACGCCGCGTTACCATGCGCGCGAGACGGCGGAAAAGCTGTGCACATTCGCCGGGGCGAAGCTCGTTCTCGGCTCCGCGACTCCATCGGTGGAATCGTGGGCGCACGCGAAATCAGGCCATTATAACCTGGTGCGGCTGCCGGTGCGCTATCAGGATCATCCCCTCCCCACTGTCCGGATCGTCGATTTGGCGCAGGTGCAATTCGGTTCGCTGTATCCGTTCTCCCCCGTCCTCATCCAGGCCATCCGCGAGCGGTTGGACCGCAAGGAGCAGGCGGTGCTCTTCCTCAACAGGCGCGGGGTGGCGAGCGCCCTCCTCTGCCTGCAGTGCCGCCGCCGCGTCATCTGCCCCGACTCGCAACTGCCCTATACCCTGCACCACACCGCAAGCGGCCGGCCGTACTTACTCGACCACACGACGGGCATCGCGGCCGACGTGCCCGCGCACTGCCCGCATTGCCAGAGCACGCGCCTGCAGCCGATCGGTGCGGGCACCCAGAGGATCGAGCTTCTCCTCAAATCCATCTTCCCCTCCGCGCGTCTCCTGCGCGCCGACAGCGACAGCATCCGTTATCCCGAGGAGATGCGGACGCTGCTTCGAAAGATGCGACAACGCGAAGCCGATATTCTCCTCGGCACCCAGTCGGTGGTGAAAGGGCTGGATTTGCCGGAGGTAACGCTGGCCGCCGTGGTGATCGCCGATATCGGGCTCTCGCTCCCGCACTTCCGCGCCGGCGAGCGCATCTTCCAATTACTCACGCAGCTCACGGGCCGCAGCGGCCGGGCCAAGCCCGGCGAGGTGATCATCCAGACCTACCGACCCGATGCGCCAGAAGTGGTGGCGGCTTCCAGGCACGAGACGGAGAAGTATCTGGATGACGAGCTGAAAGTCCGGCTCTATAGCAGCTACCCTCCCGCGACCAGGATGATCCGGCTGGTCGTCCGCGACGATGCGGGCGGCAGGAAAGCCAAGAGGATCTACGCCGAGGCGCTCCGTGCCAATACGGCGCTGAAGGGCGATACCAAAGTGACCGTCGCACCCACGCTCTTTGGCGGCGGAAAAACCTGGCACCTACTCTTGCGCGGCGCTTCACCCCAGGCGCTCCTCACGGAATTGGACGTGACGGACGCAACGGTGGACGTGGACCCTGTTGAAACGATATGAATGATGAAGATGCAAGATACAAGATACAAGAAACAAGACGATGGCACCCATGCTGAATGCGAGTGACATACTTCGTCGTTTGTATCTTGTGTCTTGTATCTTTGTTCCCCAGTGGCTACCCTTTGCTTATACTTCCCGGCTCCTCCATGAATTACCGCCGCTATCTTGCCGAATTCCTCGGCACCTTTCCGCTCACGTATATCGTGTGGCTTTCGGTTACCTTCGCGATGCCGTTCCCCACACCCCTCATGGCGGCGATGGCACTCGGCATCGGCGTCTACACGCTTGGCGGCATCAGCGGGGCACACTTCAACCCGGCGGTGACGATCGGGCTTTTGACGATTAAGAAAATCAACGTATCCGACGCCGCGATGTACGTCATAGCTCAGCTTCTGGGAGGCGCATTCGCCCTGTGGCTGGGATATGCCCTCAGCCAGCAAAGCCCGTCCGTGACAGTCGACAATGCGATCCTCATCGCAGTGGCCGAGGCCATAGGCGCGTTCTTCCTGGCCTTCGGCGTGACGGCGGTCACGCTTCAAAAAGTCCACAGTGCCGCGTCGGGACTGGTGGTGGGGGGCTCGCTTCTACTCGGCATCTACATCGCGCTTCCCTTTGGGAACGGCATCCTCAACCCCGCGGTCGCGCTCGGCATCGGGTCGTTTGGCGCCATGTACATCCTGGGGCCGATCGTGGGCGCCATCGCGGGCGCGTGGGCCTGCAAGCTCCTCTACGGAGCCAGGTAATGAAGTGCAATGCCCGCGGCCACCGCCACGTTGAGCGATTCCTTCTTCCCCAGCATCGGGATTTTGACGACGTGGTCGCAGAGTTCCAGAAGCGAATCGGGCACACCCGTCAGCTCATGGCCAACAATCAGGCAAAGCTTCTTGGGCGGTTTGAATGAGTTGAGATCAACGGCCGCGCTTGTGATTTCCAATCCAACGATCGACCATCCTTCGTTCTTCAACTGTTGGACGACGGGAACGGGATCAGGCGCATGCTCCCACGGGACGAATTCCTCCGCGCCGATCGCGGTTTTTGTGATTTCCTTGCGCGGCGGATGGCCGGTGTAGCCCGTCAGGTAGATTTTTTCGACCCCAAACGCGTCGCAGGTACGGAAGAACGACCCGACGTTCCACAGCGACCGGACATTGTGAGCGAGGAAACGGATAGAGCGGCTCATAGGGAATTGCTTTGTAAACGATATCAATAGCGGCCTCGCAAGCCTTTGTCGGAGCCAAGAGCAACCGGACAGGCGACGGCGTTTTTCATGCGAAGCCGTATCATAGTCGTTCGAGCGTGCTTGCGTGCGGATTGGCGAGAACTTCCAGGACTTCGGGGGCAAACAAATTTTTCTCACTCACGTCCTTGCACGTGTAACAAATACCTGTCTGGCTGCCGTTGCCGAATTTAGCGGCGCCGGTATCGGGTATATCGCGCCGGAGCAGCGAAATGCCCTCAAATAAATCGTGATGTGCCTGATGCGCCGTTTCCTCCTTCTTCCTGGCGCTATCCCAATGATGCATCCTGCCGTTTCGCCGAATGAAAGCTCGCTCTTTATTCGGGTTGAAGGCCGAGAGATCGCGCAAGACATCTTTAACGGCGCGTTCGGACACCGAGAAGTACTTCCACTGCTTGAGCATCAGGGACGGGGCAAATTTCCTGGCAGTCCTTTCCACGGTCCGCTCCTCGTTATTCGTGATGAGCGTATCAATGAAAATCTCGACTGCTTTTGGTTTCCGTGGGTTAAGCGGGGGTTTAAACCCCCGCTTAACCTTCTCACCATCGCTCTTTTCCATCGTTCCGCGAAACTCTTTCCCCCCCCGCACGATCCACTCCCTCAGTGAATCAAAGTACGGCTTCCCATTGGGCGTCCTCTCAGGGTGAGGCATGATGGCTACCACGTTGCCGGCGGGATTGCAGATGCCTGCGATGGCGAATTCGGACCCGTTGGGCGTCCACGCCGGATCCGCCGATACGTTGCCCTTGGCATCGCAGTAGGAAAATGCGATTTGGTTGTTCTTACTTAGCTCTTTGAGCAAATCCCTGTCTTTGGTCGTGAATCTGCCCTCGCCGTGGGCAATCGGCAGATGCATGGCCCCGCGCCAGCCGGATGTGGCGCAGCGGGTCCTCGAACATGAAGGCGTCATCCAGATCCACTCGCTCAAAAATCCCTGAGCCTGCCACCCCATACCTGTTTTGATCGCATTGCGCGCCAGGCTCATTTGTAAGCCATTCCCAAAAGGGATCAAGCCGCTCTCCACCAGCACCTGCGCGCCGTTACAGTTGCCGATGACGGCTTTGCCCTCCGTAGCCTCCGCCTTGATGAACTCCATCACGCTGTCGCGCGCCGCCACCATTCCGGCCCTGCCGCGGTCTTCGTACGCAAACCCCCCGGGCAAAAAATAACCGTCAATATCGGTGAGCCGCGACACATCGGCGTTCCACCGCAAAAATACCGGCGCCATGCCGCTTTGCTTGAGCGCCCGCATCGATTCCACCTCGCAATTGTTGCCCGGGAAGGAGACGACGGCGATGCGGGGTCGCATGGGAATAGAATAACATAATGGAGCTCCCAGCTGCCAGCCTTCAGCAATCAGCGTTTTCCAATTGCTGTTGGCTGATTGCCGACAGCTGATAGCTGGAGGCTTTCACAGATCGCGAACCATGATATGCTGCCAGCGATCATTACTCGCTTTCCCATGCAAGACCCCCGCCTCGCCGCGTTCCATACAGCCATCGACAAGGTTTTCCAGCACCTGCAGGGCGAATTCGCCAAACTGCAGACCGGTCGCGCCAACGGGGCGCTCGTGGAGCACATTGACGTGGATGCCTACGGCCAAAAGCAGCAGCTGCGCGCCGTCGCCGGCATCAATGTGCCCGACGCGCGGACAATCGTCATCCAGCCGTGGGATCGCTCGATCCTGCAGAACGTGGAGAAAGCCCTCCAGCAGGCCAATTTGGGAACCAGCCCGGTGAATGACGGCGTCGTGCTGCGCCTCACCCTGCCGCCGATGACCCAAGAGCGCAGGGCGCAGCTCACGAAGATCGTGAACCAATTGGCCGAGGATGCACGCATTTCGGTGCGTAAAGCCCGCCAGGACGCCCACGACAAGATCAAGCCCGAAAAGGACGAGGACGTGCGCGAGACATTGATGGAAGAGCTGCAGAAAGCCGTAGAAGCGGCAAACGCCAAAATCGCGGATATGGGGAAGAAGAAAGAGGAAGAGATTATGAAAATCTAGTTTGTAGTTTTTAGTTTGTAGGGATATTGAGACTGCTGATGAATGTATTCAGCATCTTCATCACTTCATCAAGCAATGTAGTTGCTTTGGTGAAATCTATGGTTTTGCCGAATGGCAGCCTTCTTGCGATCTCCAGCTGCGTTTCAAGTTCCGCTCCAGATCCAAACGCATGATAGAGAAACTTCCGAAAATCTTTTTTGGTTCCCCTTTTACTCCCTTCTGCAATATTCGAGGGAATGGAAACACTGAATGTTCGCATTTGCTTGGTAAGGCCGAATAGTTCAGATCGCGGGAATCTTTCGGTTATTTCAAAAATGACTACAACCAGTTCAATGGACTTTTGCCACACGATTAGATCCTTGTAATTTCTCGAGCCCATAATAATTTTGAAACTAAAAACTACAAACTACCGACTACAAACTAGGCATGCACCAAAGTCCCGATCTTCTTGCCCTTCACCGCATTGAGGAGCGCGCCTTTCTGGTAGAAATTGAAGACCACGATGGGTAGGTCCTGTTCCTGGCAAAGGCTGAATGCGGCCTGGTCCATCACCTGCAGGTGCTTCTCGATCGCTTCCTGATAGGTCAACTGGGCATACTTCTTTGCGTCCTTCGAGCGGTGCGGGTCTTTGTCGTAAATGCCGTCCACATTGGTGGCCTTGAGCAGAACGTCGCACGAAAGCTCCAGTGCCCGCAGCGCCGCCGCGGAATCGGTGGTGAAGTACGGGTTGCCCGTGCCGCCCGCGCAGATCACGATCCTCTTTTTCTGGATATGCCGCAGCGCCCGGCGCTTGATGAAAGGCTCCGCGAGCGACGGGATATCGATCGCCGAGAGTACGCGCGATTCCAATCCCAAGGTCTCCAGTGCCGATTGCAGCGCGACGCTATTCATGATGGTCGCCAGCATCCCCATCGAATCGCTCACTGTGCGCTCGATGCCGCTCTCCTGGGTGTCGCGGAACCGCCAGATGTTTCCGCCGCCCACCACAATAACCACCTGCGTGAGTTTGGATACCTCGGCCACCTGTCGGGCGATGTGGTAGAGCGTCGGCTTATCGATCCCGTAACTTTTCTCCCCCGAGAGCGTTTCTCCCGAGAGCTTGAGCATGATGCGCTTGTAGGCCATACGATGCAGGGGGTCCTGAGAATTGAGTCTTTGCATCATTATACCCAAAGAGCAGCGAAAAGTGAACCCCGGGTGGCATCTGGTATTTGGCTTATGGATATGGAAAATCGCAATTCATGGTCCGCTGATCCGCATTCAATCTTCCGGTAAAAAAAGGTATACTGTTCTCTGCATTTCGTCTCCCGGCCCCCGTAGCTCAGTGGATAGAGCAGTGGGTTTCTAACCCATTGGCCGCAGGTTCGATTCCTGCCGGGGGTACCAGAATTCTTTCACTTCCATAAGCGCTGCAAGAAAGCAAAACTTCCTCCGAGACCCTGCGTAGCTCAGAGCGAAGCATGGGCCGGGGGGTACCAGAATTCTTTGTGTTCCATTCGACTCTCTCCATTGCATTCGCCAAGCTACCATCCCTCTATGGGTTCTCATGCCAAAGACATCGTTCAAAAAATCTTTGATGCCTTCAATGAAAAAAATGCCCGTCCGACGCCCGAACAAGTGGAGGTGGTTATGCGACCACTCGCTCCTGAATCATTTTTGTTACGCGAAGAAATCAAACGCTTACTGGTGAAAAATATCTACCTGCATTTTGCAATCGATGCATGGATGGAAGCGAATATGGTTGTATCGCGAGACGGAAACGAAAAAGAGCAGGCAATTCAATTCCTGTGTACTGATACCTGCACATGTGTCTTGGATCATCTGTCGGGAGCGATCGAACATGCCATCGGACAAGTTGATGCGAGAATTCTCAAACTCTTGAACGACGAATATTTCACCAAAAAGAGTATTTGAATTACAGTGATGAAAATCCATGCCCTCTGCTCATGAAGCGACGATCTTCGGCAAATCGCAGACGACATTGAGCGGATGCGCCTCGTGCTCCAGCTTCTCGCCTTTCATCCATTGTTCGATGGTCTGGAAGACATCGTGGACAGTCCATGCTCAGATAGCTTACGGCTGAGCCGGAGCGTCAACCCCGAGGCAGGTTTTGGGGATTGAAGAACCCTCAGTGACAAGCAGCGACGTGTTCTGCGACACGTCATAGCGATACACATCCGTGGGATTATTGGTGTCGGAACCATCGGGTGGCTGATTTGCCACGCATGTCACATACTTGCCGTTGCCGCTGAGAGTTCCCATATATGTGCAAGGAAAACTCTCCAAGGTGCCATTATTCCACAATGTGAGAGATGTGGTACTTCCCTCGAAGAGAATTTCGTTCCCGTCGTCACTCGCATTGAGGAGAATGCCATGACCGATGACTGTTCCCGCATCATTCGTGATGACGGGACCGAACCCATCGCCGCGGTAATTGTCTTGAGCGGCAACTCTTCCATCAAGAGTGAACGCGGCGCTTGCCGTGCTCAGCGCGAAAGAGCCGCCCGCTTTGCCGGAGGCGCGATCGTAAAAGAAGGGAGTACTGTAGGCATCGAAGCGGTTTGCGAAGCCGATGGCTCCACCGTCATGGCTCAAGAAAATATCCCGGTGCCCGGCATCGTCCCACGTTGTCGGCAGTTCAATCGAAAGATTGTTTGCGCTACCACTCTGACGGTCATAGACGGTGACATGAATGATGCTGTGCTTCAGGTCCCCATTGGGTCCCGGTGAAGGTGAGTAAAATGCAACGGTATTCCCGTTCCCACTGATGACCGGATTGCTGCCCTCCCCGAGACTCCATACTTGATTCATTTCCATATCCTTGAGAAAAACCAGCGGATGCGGATCGGCCCAGGGTATACCGTTTGAAAACGTCCCGAACACCACGTAGCGACCGTCCGCGCTGATGCTGGGCCACCCCCACATCGCACAGGCAAGTGAATTGGCGCCCTGGCTCGGGGGAGAGGCAATATTCGACTGATCATTCTGCTCAGGTGTCTGCGCCAAAGAAAGATCACTCCCATTTTTTTGTCCTTCCTTGGTCAACGTCTGGCTCGCAGTTTGATTCTGACCAGGCGTCGGAGGTTGCTGCGATGAATTGATTTTCGAGGCGATGTCAGACGTGACTGCCTTCTTCAGTCTTCCATTGGCGTTCATGGCCTTTCGCGTGGCTTTCATCTGTTCTTGCAGCTTCATCTGCGCATCCATCAGCGTATGCTGTTCTGTGTCAGATGTTGGCGCAGGAAAGGGAGAAACCGGAGGAATGAAATTGCCTGCTGCAGGGTATAGGCTCGATGAGCGGTCGAGCGGGGCCTGCTGGGAAGGCTGTTGTGGTATTGTCTCCTGTGCCCTTTGAGCTGCCTGCGATGCAGCAGGTGGAAATTGATTGTCCTGTGGCGGCGGGACCGTCGACAGGGAGGGCATTCTTGGTTCTTGAACCGGAACATTGCCTGTTGGGAGTTTTATTTGCTGCACGATATCAACGACGGCGATTCTCATCGCGTGTATAGCATCAATTGTCCTCTCGATTCCTTGCTGCAAGAAAGAGCCAATGGCCGAGAGGAAGCCATTTCCTGAGCCGGATGGCTGAGCCTCCACGGTGAAGCTTGAGCTCACGCTTGCCGTAAGCAGCGTTGCTCGGACATTCTGCTGCGCGTACACGGAAGCAAAAACCAAGAGGCTCATCACAAAGGCGCCGAAGAGCGTTGAGGTGCGCGAGATATGAAATGAGTATGTTTCAAACTATTATACGCTTGTATCCGATTCCGCGAAAGATCTTACCCTCCGGCCTGCATCCTCCTAAATCTCTCCAACTGGTACCGCGCCGCGGTGTTGGTCGGGTCGAGATCGACTCCTTTCTGGAGCACGCGGATGATGTCGCGAATGCGGTTACTGTCGGAATATAACTCGGCCATATGGTAGTAGGTGTTTGGGTCATTGGAAC
>CAZAUW010000008.1:7541-14379 GCA_964488295.1 uncultured Candidatus Peribacteria bacterium | reverse complement strand
CTACGCGGGCAATACCCGAACGGGCAACAAGGAGCGTATCGGGCGGCTCGTGCGCCTGCACGCCAACCCGCGCCAGGAGATCGAGCAGATCGAGGCAGGGGACATCGGCGCGGCCATCGGCCTCAAAGACACCCGCACGGGCGACACGGTGTGCGAGGAAGCCCATCCCATCCAGCTCGAATCCATCACCTTCGCCGAGCCGGTCATCTCCATTGCCGTGGAGCCCAAAACAAAGGCAGACCAGGAGAAGATGGGCATTGCGCTGCAGAAATTGGCGGAAGAAGATCCCACATTGCGCATCAAGAGCGATGAGGAAACCGGCCAAACCATCCTCTCGGGCATGGGCGAGCTGCACCTCGATATCATCATTGACCGCATGAAGCGCGAATTCAAAGTGGAGAGCAACGTCGGCACCCCGCAAGTGGCCTACCGCGAGACGATCCAGAAAGAAGTGGAGCACGAGGAGAAGTACATCAAACAATCGGGTGGCCGCGGTCAGTACGGCCACGTCATCTTCGTCGTCAAGCCCCAGGAGGCCGGCAAGGGATATGAGTTCGTCGACGAGATCGTGAGCGGCCGCATCCCGCGCGAGTTCATCCCCGCATGCGACAAGGGCTTCCAGGAAGGCATGAGCCGCGGCATCCAGGCCGGCTATCCGGTAGTGGACGTGCAGGTGACGCTCACCGACGGATCCTACCACGATGTAGACAGCAACGAATTCGCCTTCAAGATGGCTGCCAGCATCGGTTTCCAGGCAGCCGCGCGCAAGGCAGATCCGGTCATCCTGGAGCCCGTGATGAAAGTCGAAGTGGTCACTCCGGAGCAGTTCTTCGGCGACATCATGGGCGACCTCAATGCCCGCCGCGGGCTGGTGCTCGAGACAGGCGACCGTGGCACGGCCAAGGTGGTGACTGCCAACGTCCCTCTGGCCGAGATGTTCGGCTACGCCACCGATATGCGCAGCATGACCCAAGGCCGCGCCAGCTATTCCATGGAGCCCAGTCACTACGCCAAGGTGCCCAAGAACAAGGCGGAAGAAGTGATCGCGGCCAGGAGCGGCACCGCTACCCGATGAATGTCAGCAGCTCGGCGTGCGGCGTGCGGGTGGCCAACGGCATCTTGCCTTCTTTGACGGCTGCAGCATCATGCCGTTTGCTCAAGGTCCCGTAGCATTTGCTGAGGACTTGTCGCGAGCATTCAAATGCAGGTCTGAGTGTCGACTGTGAAATGGACAGTTGATTCGCCGCATTCACCAGCCGTGCTTCTTCCACTGGCATCGCTTCCTCCCGCAACCTACGCAAGGCGGCCAGGCTCCCCTGTTGAGTTGCAAGAACGCCAAATCTTCGCTGCAAGCCAACTAGGCATGCGTCCACGTGTGACTGAAGGATGTCCTTTTGAGAAGGCGTTACGTTGGCAAATATGAGCGATCGACGGAGTTCTGCTTCCACGTCGTTCCACACATGCCCTGGCTGCAAATGGGGATAATGCATAGCACGGCATTCTCTCGTATATCACCTCTGAGTCAATGATTCACCTCCTGTACATGTGTTTTGCTCATCAGGACGGCGATATTTCACTGATATGGGATATTTTCACTGTTCATGATTGTGACAGTGTGGTAAAACATTGACCCTTACTCCATTCCACAATGCCCACACGCAAGCGCTTTACGGACGATAGCTTCAAGAAAGAACCCTGGTTCCGCTCTCTTTGTGCTGCGTTGCTCTCGTGCAAGGGCGAAGACGAGATGGCGAATTTCCTGCGTGACATCGCTACACTCAGCGAATTACAGGCATGGAGCGAGAGGCTGGAAGTGGCCAAGCAACTCACCAAAGGATTGAGCTACCGCCAGGTGGCCAAGAATACGGGTGCCAGCACCACCACGGTGACACGCGTTGCGAAATTCATCGAGAACGGCATGGGCGGGTACCGAAAGTTTCTGCATGCCCACAGGCATCATCGAATGCATCCAAAAATCAATGCGAGCAATACGCAGGAAGACCGTGTAAGCGAACCAATGGAAAAACCCTTGCCAACCTCTGTTCTGCAAAAATATCTGAATAAATAAATTGCTCTTTATTTTTCTTTATAAGAAGGATGGAAATCGTAATCGATCACTATCAAAATGAATGAAAATTTTCTCTACCGCACGCTCCAGCTCGCCACCCTTGGTCGAGGGAAGGTTGGCAACGGTGCGCTTGTCGGCGCTGTACTCGTCCGTGATGGAGTGATCATTGCCGAAGCCTTTCATACAGGGTTTGGAAAGCCCCATGCTGAGCGTCTGTTATTGGAAAATTTTGATCAAGAAATTAGATCAAATGACGTCCTCTACGTGAATCTTGAACCATGCTGCCATCACGGGAAAACACCTCCTTGTACCGAAATTATTCTCAACCGGGGCATCAAAAAGGTTGTGTACGGTATTGGAGACCCAGATCCTCGGGTTTCGGGGAGGGGGATTGGTATTCTCAGGTCAAAAGGTGTGGATGTGGAAGGCCATGTTCTTCGCGCGTCCTGCGAACGACTCAATAGGGGTTTTTTGGCGGTCAGGAGGAAGAGTCGGCCATGGATCACGCTGAAGATGGCAAAAGCCAGGGATGGGAAGATTGCAAACAGCGATGGATCGCCGCTCAAAATCACGTCTGATGAGCAAGACGTGTGGTCGCACGCATATTTGCGGTCTCAATCGGATGCTATCCTTGTGGGTGTGGGCACGGTGGAGAAAGACGATCCACAGCTCACCATACGCTATGCAAAGAATGATGATATGAATATTGAAAAATCCCTTATAAAGAACAAAAAATCTGAGTACATGGATATTGATCATCCTCAACCTTGGAGGATTATCTTGGATCCCCAATTGCGTATTCCGTTAGAGAGCAAGGTGGTGACTGATGCGCTGCGAGACCGGACGATCATTATCACGAGTGACGACGCACTGCCTCAGGCGAGTACATTACGCGCCCGGGAGGTAAAAATTTTCAATGTTCCCTCCACTGATGGTCATTTTGCGTGGGATGCGCTCTGGAAAACGCTCACGACACCTGTTGATGGCTTTGACGGCCTTATGTCTATCTTGGTGGAGGGCGGGGAGCGGACTTGGAAAATCTTCCGTGATGCGGGGATGGTGGATGAGGAGGTGGTGCTTGTGGGGGAATAACGGGTGGGGATTTTTGATCGGCAACCGCGCCTAGAAAAGGCGCTCTGTTTTGTGAAATTTTTGTATACGAATATTTCCACAAAACAGAGCGGTTTTTCTACCTGCGTTTGCCGATCAAAACATCATATCCCCAATTTCCGTTTGATCTTCTGGGCTGTCCTGAATCCCCACAGGAGGAATCTCTGCTTGATCGGCAGCCGGCCTGTTTTTGTGAACTCATCGACTACTCTGGCGAATTCCATGCCCTTTGCCTTCACTGCGGCCAAAATCTGCGGCCTCTTATCCACCACCAAGGCGAATTTGCCCCTCCCGGGGGTGCAGCGGCCTTCGTAGTACGTGCCGATCACGGTCGCGCCAAAATAGCGCAGCGAGACCGGCATGTGACTGGTGGTGCGTTTCTGGAGCGGCCAGGCGGCAGCGGGCGTGCCTCCGGTGTAGAGCAGGTAAAACGGCTTGCCGCCGAGTGTGCCCAGCGAATGCGTGTCGTCTAAGGCGAATCTGCCCATGCGGTCGATGAGGTTTTTGAGGTGGGCGGGAACTCCGAAATTCCAAATGGGTGTAGCGATCAGCACGCCGTCGGCGCTCTTCACGGCCTGTTCAATACGGCGGAAGTCTTCCCCCTGGTCCGTCGCCGGCTCGTAGCAGGCCAGTGTGAAGTGGTCGATACGCAGGTCTTTGAGGCGGATTTTCTCTATCTGTGTGCCCGCGATCTGCTTGGCTCCCTCGGCAAAGGCATCGGCGAGGGTATCGGCGTTGCTCGGGTCGTTGGTGCCGCCGATGAGGATCAGGAGACGCATCGGTACAGGTATGTGGTATGTCGTATATGGTATGTGGTATGCAGCGTTGATGACAATGACACTCCGCTTGCTTTCGACTCTTCAGTTTCCTTGAACCTACCGGAGAAAAATTTTTCCTTTGCCCGCGGTTTGGGTTTGTGTTGCGGCATGCATTTTTGCCGGAGAAATCTTTTGAACTTTCGTCTCTGCTGAGCGATGATCCCATTCCTCCCCGGCCGCATTCCGGAAAACTTGACCCCCGGTTTTGCTTTCAATATCTTGTGTGATTGTTGCTCCGATCCGTCTACATATTGTGTTTTTCCTCCCATTGCCGCCTCTATGAACCCCCCCGCGCCTTCCGCCTCTTCCCGCTCCTCCTCGCGCCTCACAGGGGCGTCTTCCGGGTACCGTGAGGAGGCTATCCCAGAACTCACAAAGAGCGAGTCGCTCGGCTTAAGGCAGAAAAAAACCATGGGGAAGGGCATCTCGGTCGGGCGCCTCTTCACGACTCCTGGCAACGACCCGTTGGAAGAGGTGGCGTACGAGAAGCGCGTGAGCCGGATCACCAACACCAACGGCTCGGTGGTCTTCGAGATGCAGGGGGCCGAGATCCCCGCCGACTGGAGCCAGGTGGCCACCGATATCGTCGTCAGCAAGTACTTCCGCAAGGCCGGCGTGCCCCAGTATGACGAGCACGGAAACCCGCTCCTGGACGAGAAAGGGAACGTCCAAACGGGGCCGGAGAGGAGCGTCAAGCAGGTGATCCGCCGCCTGGCGGGCTGCTGGCGCCATTGGGGCCAGACGGAAGGCTACTTTGAGACCGCTCAGGACGCCCAGGCCTTTGAGGACGAACTGAGCTACATGCTGGTGCACCAGATGGCGGCACCCAATAGTCCCCAGTGGTTCAATACCGGCCTGCACTACGCCTACGGCATCACGGGTCCCGCCCAGGGCCATTACTACTGCGATCCTGGCACGGGCGAGGTGCGGCAGAGCGCGGACGCCTATACCCATCCCCAGCCGCCTGCCTGCTTCATCCAGTCGGTCCGAGACGATATGGTCAATGACGGCCGCATTCTTGACCTGGGGGTTCCCGAAAGGCGGCTCTTCAAGTTCGGCTCGGGCACCGGCACGAACTTCTCCCAACTCCGCGGTGCGGGGGAGCCGCTCTCGGGCGGCGGCAAGAGTTCGGGTCTCATGAGCTTCCTCAAGATCGGCGACCGGGCCGCGGGGGCCATCAAGTCGGGCGGCACCACCCGCCGGGCGGCCAAGATGGTCTGCCTGGACCTTGATCACCCGGATATCGAGGACTTCATTAACTGGAAGGTCAACGAGGAGAAGAAAGTGGCTGCGTTGGCCAAGGAAGGCTATGAAACGGACTTCAACGGCGAGGCGTACCTCACCGTCTCGGGGCAGAACTCCAACAATTCCGTGCGCGTGGCGCAGGAGTTCTTCGAGGCGGTGGAGAAGGACGGCGAGTGGAACCTGTACTGGAGGACCGAGCTGCGCAAGGCTGAAGAGGAAGGGCGCGCTCCCGTGCCGTCCAAGGTCCTGAAGGCGCGCGCGCTGTGGGACGAGATCGGCTACGCGGCATGGGCATGTGCGGATCCCGGCGTGCAGTACGACACCACGATCAACGACTGGCACACGTGCCCCGAGGACGGGCGCATCAACGCCAGCAACCCCTGCAGCGAGTACATGTTCCTCGACAACACCGCCTGCAATTTGGCCTCGCTCAACTTGCTCAAGTTTTACCCTTCGACTCGCTCCGCTCGCTCAGAGCAGGTTTCCGACACTGAGTCAGGCTTTGATATCGATGCATTCCGCCACGCCGTCCGGCTCTGGACGATTGTGCTGGAGATCTCGGTGCTCATGGCGCAGTTCCCGAGCAAAGAGATCGCCGAGCTGAGCTATCGCTTCCGCACCCTGGGCCTCGGCTACGCCAACCTGGGGGCGATGCTCATGCGCATGGGCATTGCCTACGATTCGCCCAGAGGGCGGGCGATCTGCGCTGCGGTGACGGCCATCCTCACCGGCGAGAGCTACGCCGCCTCAGCCGACATGGCCGAGCACCTGGGTGCCTTCCCCGGCTTTGAGAAGAACCGCGCGCACATGCTGCGCGTCGTGCGCAACCACCGCCGCGCCGCCTACGACGCGCCCGCCCGCGAATACGAGGCGTTGCGCGTGCCGCCCGTCGGCATTGACCAGGATGAATGCCCTGCGGACCTGCTCAGGGCCGCCAAGGAGGCGTGGGACAGGGCGCTGGCCAAAAAAGGCGAGCAGTACGGCTACCGCAACGCCCAGGTGACCGTCATCGCGCCCACGGGCACCATCGGGCTGCTGATGGACTGCGACACCACGGGAGTGGAACCGGATTTCGCGCTCGTGAAATTCAAGAAGCTCGCCGGCGGCGGATACATGAAGATCGCCAACCAGTCGGTGGCCCCGGCGCTGCGGCACCTCGGGTACACCGACATGGAAGTGGCCGAGATCATGCGTTCCGTGATGGGCACGCTCAGCCTGGAAGGCGCGCCGCACGTCAACCGCCAGAGCCTGCGCGCCAAGGGCTTCACCGATGCGGACATCGCCAAGGTGGAACAGACGCTCCCGCAAGTCTTCGAGATTCCCTTCGCCTTCAACCGGTGGGTGCTGGGGGAGAAGACGATGGAGCGCCTGGGGTTTAGCAAAGAACAGGCCGATGACGTCAATTTCAACATGCTGCGGGCGCTGGGCTTCACGCGCGAGCAGATCGACGAGGCAAACCTCTTCATCTGCGGCACCATGACCGTGGAAGGCGCACCGTACCTCAAACACGAGCATTTGGCGGTGTTCGCCTGCGCCACCAAGTGCGACAAGACGGGCAAACGGGACATCTCGTACGCGGGCCACACCACCAAGATTG
>CAZAUW010000008.1:0-7531 GCA_964488295.1 uncultured Candidatus Peribacteria bacterium | reverse complement strand
CAACCTGCCCAACGAAGCCACCGTGGAGGACATCAAGAATGCCTACTTCCTCAGCTGGAAGCTGGCGCTCAAGGCCAACGCGTTGTACCGGGATGGGAGCAAGTTGAGCCAGGCCTTAAGCACGTCATCGGATGTCAAAGACGGCAAGGAGGAGAAGGACGACAAGCAGGTGGAAGTGCGGACGATTGAGAAAATCGTGGTGAAAGAAGTCCCGCGGCGCCGAAAGCTGCCCGAGGAGCGGATGGCGATCGCCCATAAGTTCTCGGTGGCGGGGCACGAGGGCTACATCCATGTGGGCATGTACGAGGATGGCGCGCCCGGCGAGATCTTCATCAAGATGAGCAAGGAAGGTTCCACACTCTCGGGCGTGATGGATACCCTCGCCTTGAGCCTGTCGATGAACCTGCAGTACGGCGTGCCGCTCGAAGTGCTCTGCGAAAAACTGGCCCACACGCGCTTCGAGCCGATGGGCATGACCACCAACAAGGAAATCCCGATGGTGAAGAGCATGATGGATTACCTGGGCCGCTGGCTGGCGCTCAAATTCCTCACCAAAGAGAAGGCCAAGACCCTCCACAACGGCGAACTGGTCGACCAGGCCTACCAAACCGGCAGCAAGAGCAAGGACGCCTTCGCGATGCGTCTGCCGGTGGTGGATGAAGGAGCGTCGGCCGACCACATCACCATGGCGTCTGCCGTGGAAGAGTATGTGCACAGCGCAGTGGAGCATCAAGTAGCCGAAAGCAAGACCGTCGCCAGCAAGACCGAACAGGCCAAGATGCAGGGCTTTACGGGTTCCGTGTGCGGCGCCTGCGGCAGCCTGAAAATGAAGCGCAACGGTTCGTGCGAAGTCTGTTTGGACTGCGGAGCCACGTCGGGGTGCTCGTGAACTCCGTTGGGGTTCCTGCGAAACCTTCTATTTCTGTTCTTGTTACCGGGGGATTTTCTCTATTAACCGGGGGTTTAAACCCCCGGTTAACACAGGCTCCATGTGCCTCTATGCTTGTCCCATGTCCGACCCCTGGATTGATCGCCTGCCCGCGCATGAACGGGAGAAGATCAGAAAGAGAATGCGCAGTCCGGAGGCCTACGAGCGCCTGCGTGAGCGCGTGAAGGGGCCGGAGGATTTGGCGAAGGAAATGGAGAGGAATGAGAAGATTGCGGAACTGCGGTTTTCGCTCGAGAGCGATCCCATACTGCGTGAACGGCTCAAGCGCCATATTGAGCAAGATTTGGCCGAGCAGGGGATAGAGGCGATCGTGGAGAGTGAGTCGCTCACCCGCGAACAGAAAAAATCCCTACGAGAGGGGAAATTCCGGCTCACGGTCTCGAGCCACCCTTCCACCCACGAGGACCAGCTGATGGTGATTCCGGAGGGAAAGATCCAGGAGAAACTTCCGCTCAAGCCCGGGCTGAGCGACCGGTACATTGGGCAATTTGTCGCCGGTCATCGGGAGGGCAGCAACAAAGCGGCGTAGAGTCGGAGCTATTGTTTCGCCGCCGGATGGTCCTTGGGCAGCAAGAGGAGGATGCACGCGGCGCCTGCGGCCTGGGGGTCGACCTGTCCTTCCACGTGTCCCAGCTTCTGCTGGGTTTTGCCGAAACAGTCAGTGCCGCGTTCCAGTGTTCCGATATCATTCTGATTCGTATCTGCCAGTATCATACGGTCGTCTTTGGCCGTCATCGTCGCGACGCGCTTGCCGTTCTCGTCGCGCACCGCGCCACCGCGCACATGCCCCTGCGTTTGGCCGTACCGGTCGATGACGGTGAATGTGTCGGCACTGTCGATGCGGATGGTGCCCGCCAGTTGCCCCGCGGCGTTGAAGACCTTCACGGCTCCGCCGCCGCACGAGACGAGCGTGAGCAGAGCTGTAAGGGAGACGATGGCGGGTGAGGAGCGCATGGGAAGAACCGCAAAAAGCCTGCATCCGCCCCCGGCGGATTTGCGTGGTCATCGTAGAGGGCGTTGATGAATTTTCAAGCAATCAATAAAAATATAGCTTGCAGAAGCCTAAAAACTTGAGCAAAATATTCATTCACCAGCCTTCGCCCCGCATCTGCGGGGCTACGGCCGGCAAGCTCGGTCATCGTTCAACTTTCAGAAGTGCCACGCCTGCGTGCCGAAACGCTTGGAAGTGACTCTATTGCAAGCACTTCGGCGTGCAGGCACGGGCGTAAACCCATGGGTATCTGTGCGGCTCGGTTCCGCCCATCCCCGCCAGGTCATCGTCGGGCGCCGCTTTGTTGCGGATGTGCTTTGCGCACCGCTCACACCGATGGACGATCACCCAGCCTTTCTTGCCATTTTGATCCAGGCCAACGGGCGCCATCAATCCTCCGCATCGTGATGCGCGGTCGCCCGGCCCCTCGCTATCCACATGTTTGGAGAAGAGGCAGAACGGACAGTGGTTGCGATAGGTCCCACGCTCCAGTGGTTCCACCTGCTTGCCGCAGTGTTCACATACGAATGATTCCTGACGGGCGATGAAGGGCATGAGAGAGGAATCAGAGGAAACAGACGAGTCAGAGGAATCAGAAGAGATGTCCGAACCTCAAAAATAATACTCCTCTATTTCTTCTGCATCTTCTGATTCATCCGAATCTTCAAACATTGAACCGGAAGTGCATTACGTCGCCGTCCTGGACAACGTAGTTCTTGCCTTCCTGGCGCATCTTTCCTGCTTCTTTGGCTTTCTGCTCTATTCTATAGTGAACAAAATCTTTGTACGAAATTGTCTCCGCACAGATGAAGCCCCGCTGGAAATCCGTGTGTATCACCCCTGCCGCCTCGGGGGCGGTGGCGCCGCGGCGCACCGTCCACGCGCGCACTTCCTGCGGGCCGGCGGTGAAGTACGTCATGTAACCGAGCGCCTCGTACGCAGCCTGAATGAGCCGGTCGAGTCCGGAAGACGTGACGCCCATGTCTTTGAGGAAACTTGTCGCTTCCTCCGGCGAGAGCTCCTGCAAATCTTCCTCGATCTTCGCCGAGATGAGCACCACTTGCGCCTCCTCAGGCAATCCCAGTTGCGTTCTGGCGTTCTCCGCCGTCATGTTTTTAAGCTGCTCTTCGGCCGTGTTCACGGCGTAGATCATCGGCTTCCCGGTGAGGAGCTGGAATGTGTGCGCGATTGCCTTCTCTTCTTTCTCCAGCGCCGCCGTCGAGGCCATCTGCCCCTGCTCCAGGACGGCGCGGATTTTGTGCGCCACCGCCAGTTCCATCTTCTTGTCTTTATCGCCGCTGCGGGCCGCGCCTTCCAATTTTTCCATGCGTTTCTTCACTGCGTCCAAGTCAGCAAGCGCCAGCTCCGTCTCGATGATCTCGCGGTCGCGCCTGGGATCAATACTCCCTTCCACATGGATGATGTCGCCGCCCTCAAACACTCTCAAGACGTGACAGATTGCTTCGACTTCCCGGATGTGAGTCAAAAATTTGTTACCGAGCCCTTCCCCCGTGCTTGCTCCTTTCACGAGCCCCGCGATATCCACGAATTCCACCGCCGCCGGGATCACCTTTTCGGGCTTCACCAGTTCTGCAAGCGTCCGCAAGCGCTCATCGGGCACCTCCACGATGCCGATATTCGGATCAATCGTGCAGAAGGGATAATTCGCCGCCTGCGCGCCTTTGCTGCGCGTGAGCGCGTTGAACAGTGTTGATTTGCCGACATTCGGGAGGCCGACAATACCTATTTGGAGTGCCATAGTTGAAAGGATAGGGAGCCGATCTGAGTCATGGGGGAGCGAAGGGCGCAACAGATTCTCAGCAGTCATTGCCGGTTGGCTGCGTGGTTGATGAAACCAGACTCGATTGTGCGCTGCCAGCGAAGTGTAGATCATGCGGTAAATCATTGACAAATTGTACAATTATTCTTAAGATTCCTATCGTATGTTTCGTCGAGCTGCTGCGGTTTTTGCGGTCCTCAGTCTGACGGCTCCCACCCTTGCCCAGGCGGCCGGTTTTTTCGATGTCGCGGGGACCCGCTACGTGGATGCGTATTCGTACTTGTCGTCGAAGGGTGCCGTGACCGGCTACCCCGACGGCTCCGGGCGGCCCTACGACCCGCTCACGCGCGCGGAGGCGCTCAAAGTCATCCTTTCGCTCAATCCCGCGTTGAGCGCCCGCGTTGCCTGGTACCGGCAGCACCTCTCGCCGCTCTCGCTCTTCCTCGATACCGACCAGGTCTCGTGGTACGCGCCCTACCTGGAAGCAGGTTTTGAATCGGACATCATCACTGGCTACCCCGACCGCACGTTTCATCCCGCCGAGGGTTTGAAGGCGGAAGAAGCGTTGGCGCTCATCGCCCGCTCGTACCGCCAGTCCGCCTCTTCCTCCAGCGTCTCGTCCGATTGGTACGCGCCGTACGTGGAAGTGGCGCGCGAGAAGAACCTCCTGTCTCCCGCCGAGAACCTCTATGCGGGGCAGGACGTGACGCGCGGCCAGTTCTTCGACATGGTCTACCGGATCGAGACGGTCCAAAACCAGCATCTGGCGGCTTTTGTGGATGCCACCGGTTCCGCTCCGTCATCCGTTCCCGTCTACACGCCGCAGCCGCAGAATCCGACGCCGCAACCGCAGCATCCGGTCTCTCAACCTCCATCGCAGCAGCCCGTGCCCTCAACGCCGCCCGCACAGCCCACGGGCAATCCCGAGTACCTCCAGTACCTGTCGCAGAAGCCCTTCGCCATCACGATTCCGCGGCTAGGCATCCTCGATCTCACGGTGACCCACCCGGGTGACGCGCTCTCGAGCAAAGGTTTGCTTTCGGTGCTCAAGGATGGTGTGGGGCATCTGTTCGGCTACCCCGGCGGGGGAGCGAAGATCATGATCTACGGCCACTCGAGCGGCTACTCGTGGGACGTTTCCAAGTACACCAAGATCTTCCGCAAGGTGAATGAGCTCCGTGCCGGCGCTCTGGTGTACGTCACCTACAACGGCAGCCTGTACGTGTACCAGGTCACCTACCAGCAGCCGATCGTTCCCAATGACATCCGGCCTTTTAATGGCAAGGCCGAGGAGCTGATTCTCTTCACCTGCTGGCCGCCGGACTCCATCAAGAAACGATTGATTGTGCATGCGGTGCCGGTGTCGTGATTGCGTTCTGTGTGTGATTGCATTGTTCATCATAACCGCGATTATACATTTTTTCCAATAACCGCGGGCAAGGATGCCCGCTCTGGTTGGTGGAAATTTTTTGGTGAACAAGCGGGTGTAGGGAAACGCGCGCTGGTGGGTGGAAATTTTTCTTGAATAGCCGCGGGTATGGAAACCCGCTCTGGTGGGTGGCAATATTCGATATGTTTTTGCCCCCGTCTGCCGCGGAATTTACCCATTATCCCGACAAACAAAGCGCCTTTCCTTAGGCGCGGGCTACGATCAATAGTGATACCCCCTTTGCGAATTTTGATAGACGATCGCGTGTAGGGAAACGCGCTAATCGCGGGCAGGTATGGAAATTTTTGGCAAACAACCGCGCAAGAAGCGCACGTAGCCCTTCGACACGGCTCAGGATGACAAACGTGCGCTGCGTTTTGTGTGATTTTTCTACGCCCCGATTCGCCGGATGATTTCGCGATCGACAAATTCCTTCGCGCGGCCGTACTTCAATCGGCTCAATTGCTTGAAAGCCTCGGCGGCCTGGGGGTCTTTGATGTAGGTGGTGTCCTGCCAGGGGCGCGGGACCTCGATGCTGAAGGGGCGCGAGGGCTGGCCGTCGATGCAGAGCTTCATGGCGCCCTTGAAGGCGTCCATATTCACCAGGTCCTGCTCGCTGAAGACCGGCGCCATTTCCTTGGCGCAGGTTTCGGCGTCCTGCGGGCCGATCTTGTAGAACATCATGGTGCCCACGTTGCCGAATACGGCGCCCTTGAGGCTCACCGTTCCGCTCAATTTGCTCTCCTTCTCCAACTGGTCAATGTACTGGTGGGCAAGGATGAGGCCGAGGCGGTACTTGCGCGCTTCGCTGAGGATCGATTCGATGGACTGCGTGACGAAGTTCTGGAATTCGTCGATGTAGAGGAAGAAATCCCTGCGCGTGCCGGCGTCCTCGCGCTGGCGGCGCATGGCGGCCACCTGGATCTTATTCACCGTGATCAACCCGAGCAGGTTGCTGTTGATGTCGCCGATCAGGCCTTTACTCAGGTTCATGAGGAGGATCTTGTTTGAGTTCATCACCTCCGAAATGTCGAACGCGCTCTTGGTCTGCCCGACGATATTGCGGATGAGGGTGTTGGTGGTGAATTGCACGAACTTGGCGTCGAAGTAAGGGATCATTTCCTGCTTTTCCCTCTGGCCTGTTTGCGCCATCTGTTTTTCCCAGAATGACCGGACGATCGGGTTCTTCACCTTCGCCACTTTGTAGCGCTGCCACTCGTCGTCGGTGAAGAGGCGCACGAGGTCGGTGATCGCCCCGCCTTCCTCATCATCCTCCATCAAGGTCAGGCAGCCGTTGCGGAAGTAATCCTGGATGCGCGGACCGAAGATTTCCTCGCCGAACATCTTCACCATCATGTTCATGGCGTCGAGCGCGATCAGGTCCTTCTCCTCGGGGGTTTTCCCTTCCAGCAAATTAAGCCCCATCGGCCGCTCCGTATCGGCCGGGTTGAAGTAGATGACGTCGTCGGCGCGCGAGCGGGGGATGTAGGGGAGCAGGTCTTCGATCAGCGAGCCGTGCGGGTCCACCACGCACAGCCCGCGGCCATGGTTCAGGTCCTGGCGCGCCATCACCTGGATGACTGATGATTTTCCCGTGCCCGTCTGCCCGATGATGTAGAAGTGACGGAAGCGGTCTTCGTTCTTCATGTAGATCTTGCGCTTGTCGCCTCTGAACGTATTGAGCCCCAGGAACAGTCCGTCCTCGGGGATGTTCTTGGGCGCGGCGGCGATCTTGAAGTTCTGCCACTTGATCGTCTCCACTTTGTTGTATTTGATATTGGGCAGGTGGAAGAAACTGGCCAATTCGCCTGTTCCCAGGAGCAGCTTCGGGAACCGCAGCCACTGGAGGAATGAGCGGCGGGGGCTGCGGCGGATGAAGCGCGTGACGATGTCGTTGCTGTCGAGGAACTTGGGATGCCCGAAGTGGTTGCCGCGCACGTCATTGAACTGGGCGAAGGATGCCGCGATGCCCTCGAGCAGCGATTCCGCCTGCGCGTGCGTCTTGGCCGACGTGACCATGCGCATCACGCAGCGGAAGCCGGGATTGTTTGCTTTCTCATCGAGCGCCTTGCTGTACTCCTCCACCATCTGCGACACCCGTTCGCCCGTGGACTCCGGCGTTTTGGATTCCTCGGGGCCGCTTGTGAACATGACGAGGATGGCCGCGATCCAGCTCAACGGATTGCACCACTTCGCCCGCTTCTTCTTGGGGTTGATGAGGTGCCTGGCGTCCTCCTGGAGCTTCTTCTGCCAGCCCTGGGCGAGCGGGCGCAGTACAAACTGAACGGCGGCGACCTCGTCCACCTGAGCCTTGGAGAAGGCGTGGGTGATGGTATTGAGCGGGTCGCGCTTGAGCTGCGGGTGGGTCTGGAAGATGGGCTG